>CALDOC010000158.1 GCA_937914675.1 uncultured Sulfurimonas sp. | reverse complement strand
AGAGAAGTAATGCTTAACTTACGCTTAAGATGTGGGGGAGTTTTGCTTTTTTATTAAGTAAATCCCACGACAAATAAAATAGTCCTTAAATAAAATCCTCCTGCTCAAGTAATTGTGCTGTAAAATCATCACGATGCCTGCAATTTCTTTTAATCTCAGCCATTGTCGTCTTCCCTGATCGAGAATGCTTCTTTGTATGCAATATGGTCATCTTCTGTATATTTCACTTGCACAGGTGATTAGTTACTACATGTTTATTTCTATAAAAGCAGGCTCAGAGAAGTTTGGCACATCGTCGTAAGAGTATACGGCGTAAAACTTATGGGCTTCTTTATCTCCAAAATTATCATATGTATACGTATCGCTGCCACCATACAATTTTTGTCCATCGTATGGGGAGCATGGAACTTTAAAAGGATTTTTCACAACGATTACACCCTGAAAGCCATCATCATCCGGAGCTTCCCATGTTAGTTTGATTACTCCATTTTCTATAAAGTGGCTCAAATTTTTAACAGACTTTGGAGCGCTTCTTCGTTTTCTAATGTAACCAACAACTAATGATGGTCTATTGACTCTTTTTAAATCCAACCATCTTACGCTCTCCGCTTTAGAAATGATTTTCTGAGAAGAAGCAGAGAGAACAAATAAAATTTTCTTGCTACTTTGAGCCATCCTTATCATCTCATTTATTGTATAAGTATCGAATACAAATCTCTGTTTGGCGCTCTCTTTAATGTCTGAGATACTGACATCATAACCTATTCTCTCAATAATTTTTCTATTTCTTATTTTTTGATATGTTTTTTCACCTTCACATGGGACAATCATTTCCATATGAAATCTTAGGTTTTCTTTTGTGTTAATCGCTTGAGCTTCTATATCTATATATGCGTTTGAGATTACGGTATTTTCCATATCCGGTAAATTGGAAAGATCAAACTCAACGCATGCGTAAATTATATTCCCACTGCCGTCAAATCCAGCTTTTAAACTACCCTCTTCTAAATTTTTCTCACTTATTGTAAACTCTGATGAAGATTGCAAATCAATCTTTGCTTCACTAATAGTGTATGATATGTCTAACTTTGGTCTATAAGTTAGTCCTCCGCTAAAACTTCCATACCCAATGTCCCACTGCATAAGTTGAGATGAACGATCCAATGGTAAACTAGATGGTCCCTCCATTCTAAAATAAGCTTCTCTTCGTTTTAATGATTTTTGCAAAATATCTATTTCTTGTGAAGCGAATTTATATTTTTTCCAAATTCCTTGAGCTAATTGAGCTGAACCGGTTGGCTGATCAATATAGCTTAACATCCTAACGTTTTTTATTTCATCATAACTATCGATATGTTCAAGCGTTCTCTCGTCCATCTGTCCAACGCGCCATTCGCCATATCTCTCAACTTGTACGGAAACTCTATTCATTGGGTAAAAGGAGATGGAAGCCTCCGTAATAATCGCGTTTTCTGGAACACTGTTTAATGAAAAGCCTGAAACGCCGAAACACTCGCCTTTTTCTTCTGATATTCCTACAAACAATGAATTATTTGCAAAATGTTCTTTATTTTTTTTCGTTTTTTCTCCGACGTATCCTATCTTATCGGCGTCAGGATATAAAATTTTTGAAAACATGTTATCAGCTGGTTTTGTTCTAACACCCACCATTTGAGCGAATGGCGATTTAATGTATTTTATTCTGCACACGGCCCGTATATAATAATAATAGTGAGTTGAACTTTTTAAATTCTTGTCTATGTAACTTTTCATTTTGGTCATACCGATTCTGTTTGAAGATTGAGCAAAACCCTTTTTCTTGCTTGAACGATATATTTCAAAATAAACAGTATCGTCTGATTCATAATCCCATACAAGCTCCACCTCTTTAGACTCGACACTTGTCGCCGTAAAATTCTCTACGCGTTGCAAGGAGTTCTCTTTTTCATAATTGTTTACTTCAGAGAGCGCCATCACGAGGGCGGGAATGTTCTCTTCAATATTTTCACTCATATGCTCTATATAATCGCTAATGTTTCTAGTTCCAACTTCCGCGACGAGAGCTAAGGCGCCTCGAGAGTAGTAGAATTCTCTTCCACTTCCCGATATTAAATGTACCGGAGGTTTTCCCATATGCACGCCATATTCGCGTCCCGACTCTTTTCGTATCTCTTCGGCCATGTTACACGCTAGTAAATTTAAATCAATCGCGTCAATCGCGTCTTCATGAATAAAATTATGAGCGGGAAAAAAAACATTCCCTTGTGAATGATAATCCAATGCGATAGTTATATTACTGTGTTCTAAAACAAAATCTCTCAGCGCCGCTGTTTCAGGTTCACTAAAAGCGCTTGGACCTGAATAAACGTTTGATGAAGTATTGCTATTTGGGATAAAACCTACGCTAAAGTTTCTATTTAGATCGACACCAAAACTTCCATCTCCATTTTTACGTCGATTTTTTCTCCAAAACGCAAAATGATTTCTGGAATATTCAAAGCCATCTGGATTGGCGCACGGAACCATATATAAAGTAGTTCGATCGAGAATGGCGTTTAATTGAGGATCATAATCTATATGTTCTAGAATATACTTCGCAAAACTAAGAGATAACTCTATGCCTATCCATTCTCTGGCATGAATTGTTCCTGTGTAAAACAAGGCTGGCTTATCTAAGTTTGTATCAACGTTTTTAGTTATAGTAACAGCAAGAATATCTCGATTTTCCCATGTTTTGCCAATTGATTCGATTTTAAAGAGATTAGGATTTGTTTTTTGCGCAGATTTAAAAAAATCCACACATTCTTCGTAGGAAGTATATTGTTGTCTCAAAGCGTAACCTTGTAATTATTTTTTTGTTTTTCTATCAATCAAGTCGACTATTAAATCAATTTTTTTATCATTGAAATCAAGTCCCATCTTTTCTTGGTCAGGAGTTGCAAAAGCTGGGATTCCATTCACTTCAAGAACAACGTATTCTTCTTTTTCTAAATCATAAATGATGTCCACTCCGCCAATGTCAACGCCAGTAGCTTTACAAGCTTTTACCGCGATATCAACAATCTCGTCATTCGCTTCTCTAAGAAAAACGGAACCACCAGCCGTTACATTTGTTCTCCAATCGTTTCCACCGGCTTTTCTTCCATAGCAACTGATAAATTTTCCATCAACAATATCTACTCTAAAGTCCGTATTGTCATACTTAATAAATTTTTCAACGTAAAAGTAGCGTAAATCCATCTGATTTAAGAATGGCATTAACATATCAAGACTCGCTTCACTCTCAATCTTGGTTAAACCTACTCCACCCCAGCCATCTGTTGGCTTGTAGACCATCTTGTCCCATTTTTTCATAATCTTTCTGAGCTGTTCTCCATCATCTCTATGACAAAGTTTATAATCGGCGGTTTGAACCCCATTGTTTCTTAAAACAAAAGAAGTATGAAATTTGTCTTCGGTAAGAGCGAATGAATCATACGAGTTGATCATGGGAATAACGCGATTAAGCGCCTGATACAAATAAACTTGATATTGAGTTTGCTCCCCCGCATTATAAGAAAAGAACAGATCAAGTTTGTCCAACTTAACGTTATTATGTAAAATATGCCCATTCTTAGCTATGGCATGACGGAGATTTATATCATTTATTGTATCAATGTTTCTTTCTTGAAGTTTTTTGATAATTTTTTTGGCAATTTTTTCGCCACCACTATTACTATACAACCACATCCCAATTGTTCTATTTGGCATACTTTTTCCTTAAAAATTTGATTTTTCTATGAAATGTTTAAATAACTTTTTACTTAACGCAATTCTACTCACAAAACTATCTTTATTCGCCCTTTCATGTATAGTATGATCGCCATCTCCAAAAGGTCCAAAACCATCTAGTGTGACAACGCCGCAAGAGCTTACTATGTTCGCGTCGCTTACTCCGCCTCTCTCTTCACTAGTAATCTTTACGTCGCATATGCTTTCTATACTTTTAATTAAAGATAAAGATGACTCGGAAGTTTGCATAACGTCGCGTTGAATGCCACCTGTCAGAGTAGAGACCGTTCCATAAACGTAAGAAGTTTCTATTATTTTGTTAATTTCGGATAAAACTCTATCTCGCTCTGACGCCACCTTATATCGTAATTCAAAAACAAGGTTTGCATGAGGCGATATGGTGTTTGCTCCTATTCCCCCTATTATTTTACCGACGTTTACAGTAGTGCCTTTCTCTAAATTTGTTAGTTTAACCAATTCTTGTAATTTATAAGACGCTTCTAAATTCGCATCATGACCTTTAGTGTAACTATTACCCGCATGAGCGGCTTTTCCTTGTGTCTCAACAAAAAAGGTTCCTACCCCTTTTCTACCCGTAACGACTTCCATGTTTTCACCAGCCGCTTCATAAACAAAACAATAATCATAATTGGCCGCTAACTCTGAAGTTAAATGCTTTGAATCATCACTACCCGTTTCTTCGTCACTAACCAATAATACATCTATATTTTTAATCTCAATGTTTTCTTTCTTTAATTCTCTGAGAGCCTGTAGAGCGACTATATTTCCACCCTTCATGTCACAAACGCCAGCTCCGTATATCCAATGTTCATCTTCTTTGTAATCTTCAAATTTTTGAGGAGGGAAAACTGTGTCAATGTGACCTAAAAGAAGTAATTTTTTTGAAGTTCCATCATGTTGGGATTTGTAGTGCCTGTGGTTACCAATATCTTCACGTACATAAATTGTAGTGGAAAAGCCCAAATTTTCTAGCCATATATCAAATAGCAAACCCACTTCATCAACACCCGATTTATTATTGGTATAAGAGTTGATTTTTACAATTTTTTCCAAGTCGCTTAAATAGCCCATTTACGTTCCATATTATAATTTAGGAATATTATACTATTTGTAATCTGATTTTATGGAAAAATGTTGCTGATTTGTTTTAACTAAATTGTTGTTATTATGTAAGAAGGATGAATAAATAGAGATGAAAAGAGTAGAAACTCAGAAGATTATTTTCTTCTAAGTTCTTTAATACGAGCTTTTTTACCTGCAAGGTCACGAAGATAAAATAATTTAGCGCGACGAACGCGTCCTCTACGAATCACTTTAATTTCATCAATTGAGTCAGAGTAAAGTGGAAAAATTCTTTCAATTCCAATGCCGTTTGCACCAATTTTACGTACGGTAATCGTTGATGCAGTACCTTGACCATGTCTTGCAATACAAACGCCTTCGTATGCTTGCACACGAGTTTTTTCACCCTCTTTAATAGATACTGCTAGACGAAGAGTATCACCAGCACGAAAATCTGGAATATTTTTTTCAGATATTTGTGATTTTTCAAAGTTTTCTATATACTTATTTCTCATAAGATGTCCTTGTTCTATGCTTTAAAAGCTGCTCTGGTCTGAAAAACTTAGTCTTACATTCAGACAGTGCTAATTTTAGTGAGCGAATTTTACTATGATTTCCCTTTAAGTATTCTGATGGAACACTATTTTCTCGATAATCTTTTGGTTTTGAGAATGATGGCGCTTCTAGTAATTTTGTTTCAAAACTCTCTATGCTTAAAGAGTCGCTATTGCCCAAAACGCCAGCAATATTTCTACTAATAGCGTCGCAAATCACCAATGATGGCAACTCTCCACCCGTCAATATATAATCACCTATTGAAAAAACTTCGTCGGCGTACTCTTCAATAACCCGCTCATCAATTCCCTCATATCTTCCACTCACAAAAGCTATGTGTGATTTTTTTGCTAACCGTTTTGCGTCATTTTGAGTAAATTGTTTTGCGACCGGCGTTAAAAAAACAATGTGCGCGTTCGCGTCTTGTTTTTTTAAAAAATCTAAACTATCATACATTGGCTGAGGATTCATGACCATTCCCGCGCCACCGCCAACCGCCGTATCGTCTACCTTCATGTGCTTATTGAGAGAGAAATCTCTAGGATTAAGATATTCAATCTTTAGTATCTCTTTATCAATTGCATGTTTGAGTATTGAATCTTGGAAATAACCTTCAATAAGGTTCGGAAAAAGCGTTGTAAAAGTAAATTTCATTATGAAGCTTCTAAAATATCCATAGCTCCACTTACTCTGATAATTTTTTTATCTATGTCAATGCTTACTTTAAATGGTTTTATATAAGGAAGTAAAAAATTTTTAGGAAGTCCAGCTTCCGTAAGCTTTTTATCTGTCTTTATACTTAGATAATCGTTTATAGTCAATCTTTCAACCTCTTCCACGACACCTAATAATATATCATCTTCATATACTTCGCAATCTTCAATGTCAAACCAAAAGTTTTCACCTTCACCCAAGATACAATCTTTTCTTGTTTGTTCATAAGTTGTAAAAAGTTTAGCATTAGTAAATTTTTTACAATCTTGTGGATTTTCAATTCCATTGATTTTCACAAGCAAACGTTCCAAGTCTATATCCGTTAAAGTGATTTTATCTTTTTTATTAATTAAAAAAGCTGAGTTTTCCTTGAATTGCTCGGGGAAATCACACTTAATATGAAGTTTCATATCACCTCTAATACCAACGGTTTTGCCGATAGTAGCGATATGAAGAAGAGTATTTTCTTTAGACGGCTTCGACATTGATACGGTAACTAATACCATCCTTAGCTTTACAGCCAGAGATAACGGTCTTAATGGCTCCAATCATCTTACCACTCTTTCCAATCAATTTTCCTATATCGGACTGATTGGCGTAAAGAACTATTTCTGTTATTTCATCGCTCACTTTTACTTCAACTTTTATATCCTCAGGATATGAGGAAATAAGTTTCGCAAATTGTTCGACAAAATCAGATATCATAATTAACGACCTGTTATCTTTTTAACGCGATCACTCATTGTAGCGCCAACGCTTAACCAATAATCAAGTCTTTCAGCGTCAACCACTAAAGTTTTTTCCGCTACCATCGGATTGTAGTGACCTATTAACTCAATCCATCCACCATCTCTACGTTTACGACTATCTGTTACCGCGATACGGTAAAAAGGTTGTTTTTTTCTTCCCATTCTTGTTAAACGGATTACTGTTGCCATTTTTTTTCCTTCTCTGCGCTAGTCATATTTCAACTAGCTGTATATGTTTAATTTTACACCTGAGTGCAGATGTATAAACTTATAGAGTTTATACGTCTGCACTCGTCACTTCTTATCTATCTAGGTATTCCAGCTCCGCCCATTTGTCCCATCATAGCCTGTAAATCTTTCATGCCTTTAGGGCCTGAGAATTTTTTAGCCATTTTACCAGCGTTTTTAAACTGTTTTATCATTTTATTAATTTCAACTGGGGTAAGACCACAACCTTTCGCAATTCTTATCTTACGTGAATTATTTAAAAGATCCGGATTCTCTCTCTCTTTGAGAGTCATAGATGAAACCATGGCTTTTATATTTCTAAGCTCGCCTGAGTTTTCAAAATCAAAATCTTTAATGGCTTTTGACATATTGCCCATACCAGGAATCATTCCCATAATAGAGCTCATACTACCCATTTTCTTCATGCTTTCCATCTGTTCTAAAAAGTCATTAAAGTTAAACTGACCTTTTTTGATTTTTTGTGTAAGTCTTTTAGCGGTTTTTTCATCTATGATGTTTGCTGTTTTTTCAGCTAGACCTTCGATGTCGCCGTAGCCCATAAGACGATTTACAATTCGTTCAGGTAGGAAAACTTCCAAGTCTTGCATCTTTTCGCCATGGCCGATAAAGCGTAATGGCACTTGAACTTGAGAAGAGAGCCCAAGAGCTACTCCACCTTTGGAATCTCCATCATATTTTGAAAGTATTACGCCATCAATGCCAATCTTCTCTTTAAAAGCGCTCGCCGTTCGTATAGCGTCTTGTCCAGTTAATGAATCCGCAACATAAAAAATTTCGTCAGGATTTGCGGCGTTTTTAACAGCTTCAAGTTCATCCATAAGCTCGTTGTCAATAGCGAGACGACCAGCCGTATCTATAATTACAACGTCGTATATTCCGTTTTTTGCCTTAGTCAAAGCTGCTTTTACAACTTCAACTGGACTCTTTAAGCTCTCGTTTTCATAAAGCTCCACTTCGATCTGAGCGGATATTTGACGTAGTTGTTCTACCGCCGCCAAACGCTGTAAATCGGCTGCAACGATTAAAACTTTTTTTTGCTTGTTTTTTAAATAAGTCGCTAACTTACCAGTCGTCGTTGTTTTACCTGAACCTTGAAGTCCAGTCATAAGAATTACCGTAGGCGGATTCGATGAAAAAATAAATCCTCTACTGCCACCAATCTCCAAAAGTTGATTTAGCGACTTTCTAAGAGCTTCCAAAAATTGATCTTTGCCAATCCCATTCGCCTTAGTGTCTATCTCAACTTTTTCTATCAACTCTTTAACGACTTTGTGGTTTACATCCGCTCTTAAAAGATTTTTCTTTAACTCGATAAGAGCTTTGGAGAGCGCTTTTTCATCATCATAAAAACGAATTTTATTAATTGCACTTGTAAATGATTCCGTTAATGTGCCAAACATACACTCTCCTTGATTAATTTTATAGATGTAAAAAGTGGCGAATTATAGCCAAGTTTTTCTTTTAATTTTCTTTTATTCGAAATTGATAAACGTTTTAGGTTCTGGAGATACAAACTCAAAGCCTAAAAGTCTTACTTTGTAAGCATGCAACATAACCCTTTTTGCTCGTCTACCGCCATACTGCTCATCACCGACTATGGGATGATCAATATAACGCAAATGCGCCCTTATTTGGTGAGTTCTACCATTATGAATAATACAATGTATCTTTGTTTTATTAGCGCTAACGATATCTGGAGTCACCTCTGTTCTAGCGGGTTTTCCTTTTGATGAAACATTAGAGTACGCCTTGTTATTTTTCTTTTGAGTGAGAATCGGTCTATCTATGTCCTGAGGCTCTGAAATTATTCCCTCAACCCATGCGATATACTCTTTATATACATTGTCTTTTCTAAATTCAGCTATCGCTTTTTCACGAAACTCTTCATTTTTAACAAGCATCAACACTCCACTCGTTTCACGATCAAGTCTATGTAGCAGAACTGCCGGTTTATACTGGCGTTCTATCTCATCCGAGTTCACAAAAGCTGGTTTGTCCACAACTAAAATATCATCATTTTCAAATATAGTTTTTGCATGTTCTATCTTTTCAACTCGAAACATAGTTTTAACGTCTAAATCGCCACGAGCGACCATTACTTTTTTATTTCCAACGTAAACAAGTCCACGGTCTATCATAGATTTAGCGTTGCTATTTGAAAGACCTAGTTGAATTGCGAGAATTTTATACGCTTTTTCTGTAGCCATTAACGACTCCTTAATTTTCTAATATTTTTTTTATTATCGGTTCTAAATTTATAGTTTCTTCCACCATTGATGGAGGTAATTGTTTAGCGTATTCTAAAGCTTTATAAATCTCATTCTTTTCAACGTATTGAACGTGATGAACGTATTTAAAAAGCTCTTTTTGGTGAAAAAAGTGTTTACCTGTAATAATTTTACAACCGAAGAAAGCGGGTTCGAGAGGATTGTGCCCACCAACGTCCGCTTTAAACGCGCCACCTAATATTGCAATGTCGCTAATATTGTATACGTTGTTCAATTCACCCATCATATCAACCAAAATCATATCCGTTTCAAAATTTACGTTTTCACTTAATTTTGAAATGCTCAAAGAATTGTTTTTGCCACACTCTAGCATTAGTTGATAAACGCTTTCGAATCTCTCTGGGTGACGAGGGACTATGATTAGTTTTGCGCTATTTTCAGCGATATACTCCACAAACGCTGCTAAAACGCTTTTTTCTTCGCCCTCATGAGTGCTTCCAGCCACTATTAACTCGGTATCAGGTTTAGCGTACTCTTTTGTATGACTTATCTTACCCGCTAGTTTAATATTTCCAATCACTTTAATTCTTTTGGCGCCTAGAGCGATAAATCTATTTTTATCCACTTCGCTTTGAGCGTAAATAATTTCTACGTTGCCTAACATCTTTTTATAAAACCATGCGAACTGTAGATATTTTTTTACGCTTTTATCTGAAATTCTTGCGTTCAAAAGAACAACTTTCGTACCCTTTGCATGGGCGACCGCAAATAACAAGTACCAAAACTCCGCTTCCAAAACTATGAGCAACTTCTGTTTTTTCATCCAAAATGGCAAAAACATTTCATAAGGTAAATATCTCACGTCGGCATTGTATTTTTTAGCTTCGCTCTGACCTGTTTGGGTTATTGTCGTGATTAACACGTCTCTATCTTGAAGTATGTCTAAAATTGGCTTTAAAGCTCTTGCTTCGCCTAAGGAACAGACATGAAACCAAATAGCGTCCTCTTTATCAAAACTTGAATTATTAACAAGAAAAAAACGAGAAGGAATTGATTTTTTGTATTTTTGCTTAAAGGAAAGATAGATTATAAGTGGTAGCGCTATAACGTATAGCGCCACGCTTACAATATAATAGAGAAGAGTAAATGGCTTCAAGCCTACTCTTCGTACGGCTTCATATAAAGGATACGACCACAATGTGGACAATTTGTAATTTCTTCGCCTCTTATAACATCAGAATAAATTTTATCACCTATGACCATGTGACAACCCATGCACGCTTGATCTTCAACAACCACAACTGTTGAATTTTTAGCCCAACGACGAATCTTTTGATAAAAAGCCAAACCTTTTTGGTTTATAGTTCCAAGTAGTCTCTCTTTTTCAACAAATACGTTTTGTCTTTCTTTATTGATTAGTTCTAATTTTGCGTCAACGTCCGCTTTAACGCTTTCCAAGCTTGCCGTTACGTCCACAAGAGACGATGCCGCGGCGTCAATTTGCTCTCTTTTTGTTGCAATTATTTTTTCTAATCTCGCTATCTCTTCATTTGCGAAAGTTACTTGCTCTTTGGCTATTTCTTCTTCTAATTGAAGAGATTTCATTTCACGTTCAGTTTTTATTTCAGCGCTTTTCTTAGAGTTTTCCCCTAACTTTTGTGATAACTCCGCAATATGAAGTTCATTTTTTGATTTTTTGATTTCTTCAACTCTAATTTCAGCTGTTAAATTTTCTATATCCGACTCAATACTCTTTGTTTTTGCGAGTGCCGCTTCATAATTGTAATTTGCTTCTTCTATTTGAGGCTCAAACGCATCGATGTCTTTGTCGATTCGAGAAAGGTCTATTAACTGTTTAAGATGCTGGTTCATTGGACTCCTTTTGGTTTTTTACATATAAACTAATTCATCCTATAAATTAGTATATATACGTAAATGGGTTTTCTGATGACGCAATTATAACTTTTAAACCTAAATTTTTCAAATGCTTTTGTAAAATTTGCGCAAAAAAGTGTTCACTTTCGTAATGACCTATGTCAATTAAGGATAAATTTATACTTTTTGCTTCCATCGCGTCATGATATTTAATGTCGCCCGTTAAAAAACAATCAGCTTTTACGCTTTTAATAAGTGAACATCCAGAACCTGTCGTAAGCGCGACTCTTTGCACTCTTTGAGTTGTTTTCACGCATTTTGAGTGTGGCAGTTTGAAGGCTTGAGACACGGTTTTTGCGAAAGCGTCAAAATCTTCGTCAACGTCCATATAAGCGACAAACCCGTCTTTGCATGAAATTTCATATCCTAAAATCTCTGTAACTACGTAGTCATTAAGATGCGTTTGATCAAAGTTTGTGTGCATGGCGATGTTGGAGATGTTTTTTTTAATCATCTTTTGAATCAAGTTTGCTGGATATTGGCTAAAATCAAGCTGCTTCAAAGCACCAAAAATGATGGGATGATGCGTAATTAAAAGAGTGTTGCTTTCTAAAGAATCTATCAACTTTTCGTCTACGTCGATGCTTAAAACGATTGTTGTTATGTCAGAAAAAAAATCACCAACCAACAGACCTGAATTATCCCAAGACTCTTGTAAATAAAAAGGAGATAGCTTGTTGAGATACTCATAAATTTCCGAAATTATCATGATCTACTCATCCTCTAGTTTTTTCAACTCTTCTTTTGCTTGACTAAAGTCGGGATTCATTTCTATCGCCTTGGCGTACATTTCCATAGCTTCTTCTTTACGCTTCATGTCTTGCAATAAGTTGCCATAATTATAATACGTAATCGGGTTTGCGTCGTCTATGTCCAAAGAAGCGTTTAAACTCATTCTAGCCGAAGTGTATTCGCCTTTTTTTCTATAAATAGACGCCATGGCTTGATAAATAAAAGTGTTGTTCTTATCTAAGGCCAACGCCTCTTTATAGTATTCCAAAGCTTCTTCATCTCTCTCTTGGAGACCTAAAGTATAGCCCATTTTAAAAAGCGTATCCGCTGAATCTGGCTTTTTGATGTTCGCTTCGCTATAAATCGCCAGAGCCTTGTCCAACTCTTTATTTTCCAACGCTTCATCAGCCTTATCCATAAGCGAACTTGCGTTAAAAGTAGAAAACGCTTTCGCGGTTCTCTGCGGTTGATTAGCGTCGTTGTTGTTTTCTTCTTTGTCGTTAGGGTCTTTAAGAGTCTGGATATGCTCATAAATTTTATATGCGAAAAAAGCCGAAGCCCCTAGCATCAAGAGTTGAAAAATAGTCATTATGTATGTTTCCTTAATATAGATTTTTATTGAGTAGCGCCATTAGCTGGAGAGGGTCGACTTGAACGCCGCCAACTCTAGCGCTAAAATGTAAATGAGGACCCGTAATCCGTCCAGTCGCGCCGGACCAACCGATGAGTTCACCTTTTTTTACCATATCGCCCTCTTTTACCTTAAAAGCGCTTAAGTGATAATAACAGGTGTAAATCCCCTGTCCATGATCTATGATGATGGAGTTTCCCGAGTAAAATCTATCCTTTGCCAATACTATTTTTCCATCATTGCTAGCGATAATTGGAGTGCCAACCTTGGCTCTAAAATCCGTTCCACTATGGTAACCGTTTAAAGCGTCGTTATAGATTCTCGCTTTTCCAAAATCGCTTGTTATTTTACTGTTCATGGGCGCTAGGTATTTGCTCGTTACGTAGTTTTTTGACGTGACGCCACCATAAATTTTCATCGCCTGAGCATACTCTTTGGCAGTTCTATCTTTAACTTTTTTACTCGTCGGATTGACTTTGGATTTTTGAACTTGGATTCTTTCTTTAGCGTATTTACCATCTTTTATTTGAAAAAAAATAACTTTTCGCTCTTCTTTTGAGTTCTTTTGATAAACGACTTCCACTTTTTTGGTAGTTGGTTTTTCATAATAACTTTGAGGCAATAGAGCGTACATTTTTTTGGCGTTTGAGGGATGCTTAAAGATTTTATAACTCTCTTTGCCCACAACTATTTTTTCATATTTCAAATCTTTTTCTTTGTCAAACAAGATAATTGCCGTCCTACCATTTACAACGCTTGACTCTGGTACTTCCATGGTAAAAGCTCTGAGCGATGATATAACTAAGAGTAAAAGAAATATATAATTCATTAATAATCTTTGAGAGTTCTTTGCACGTCTCGTTTCATATCTTTCTCTTTTAAATCAGCTCGTTTGTCATGAAGCTGTTTTCCTTTTGCAATGGCAATCTGAATTTTCACAAGATTCCTGTCGTTAAAATACATCTGCAAAGGAACAATCGTATACCCATCGCGAGTGACAGCCTTCAACATCTTCTCTATCTGCTTTTTATGTAAAAGAAGTTTTCTACTTCCTCTCTCTTCATGAGCGTAAAAATGATGCGTAGTTTCTAGTCTTCCTATGTGAGCGTTAAATAAAAATGGTTCGCCCTGCACAAAACGAATAAAACTATCTTTTAAATTCACCCGCTTCGCGCGAATTCCCTTCACCTCGCTACCCGCCAAAACAAGCCCAGCCTCAAACTTCTCCTCTAAAAAGTAATCAAAATAAGCTTTTTTATTTTTTGCTATCGTTTCACCCATAATTTTTTCCTTGTTTACGTACTAGATTTTACCCTAAAAAAACTACTCCCGCTTCCGCTAAAATGAAATCCGCTTCTATGGTGTTGTTTCAACTCTTTATACCCTTGCAGTGCCGATTCAAAAAGGTCGTTTGCTTGAAATGGGTTCATCTCTTTTAGCGCGTCGATTGATTTCATCTCTTTTAATCTTTGAGTTTCAAAAGCGTCTATAGGATTGTAAAAATTTTCTCTGTACGTTTTGTAAACGCGAGGCGTGCTTATCTCTACTTTTGGAGTATAAGTTTCTATGTCCAGCAACTCTTCATGAAACTCCTCTACGACCTCGCCTATTCCGCTCACGTTGGCGCTGTCGTATCCATATATGAAGAAAGGAACGTCCGCTCCGACGATCAAGCCTATTTGAGCCAATTCACTCAGACTAAGTCCCAAATCCAAGCGTTCGTTGCACATTTTTAAGTAAGTCGCCGCGTCGCTGCTTCCACCGCCCAAGCCTGCGAACGCCGGTATGTTTTTCTTTACTTTTAGGGCATGCGTTTGCGTTAAGGTTTCCAAAGCTTGACTTGAAGTCGCTTTTTTTAGCGCAAGGTAGGCTTTATAAATGGTATTTTGCTCAGTTAAGCAAGAGAAGTCGCCTATGATTTTAAACACATTTTCTCTTGCGTCAACTTCCTCTTTTAAAACAAACGAGAGCTCGTCATAAAGATCTTTGACTACCATAAAGCGCGATACTATCTCATGATAATCGCCTCTTGAACCAGTTATCTTTAAAAATATATTTACTTTTGCAAAAGCCTTATATACTTTCATAACTTTACTTCTTTATCAACTTGGACAAAACGTTTAAGGCGCTTGTATTTGTCTCTTTTGCCGCCGCGATATTTGAGTCTTTAACGTCTTCTAGCAATTCCGTTCTTACTATGGAAATGTGCAAAGGAGCGTCTATGCCAATCTTTACTACGCCTTTGTCAATAGAAATCACTTTCACTATTATATTCTCACCAATTACAATCGATTCACTCTCTTTTCTAGCTAATACTAACATGTGTATATCCTACCTAATTCATATTTTACAATTTTATTTTCTATAGTGATAATGGAAATATTGTCTCCATTGTCCAACCAATAGGAGCCATCGTTCTGACGTTCAAAATCATCTATGTCAAGTACTCTTCCCAACTTGACGTTTTCAGTCTCGCCAAGGTATCTGTTGAGAGGAACGTTGAGCGATTTTTTAATATCTAAGAGCTTTTCCCCGTCATATTTAAACTGTCCCTCGCTAAGTCTCTCCAACGCGCTTAAACTCCCATACTTTACGTCAAGCCTCTTAGCAACAATCAATCCAAGTGAGCGAACGTACGTCCCCTCGCTGACTGTAACTTCAAAAGTGACAAAAGGATGAGAGTAGTTAATTAGTTTTGCTTCATGTATGGTTGAATTTATTTTGTTAAGCGTAAACTTTTTTCCAGCGCGAGCCAAATCGTAAGCTCGTTGTCCATTGATTTGTTTTGCGCTAAAAATGGGTGGCTCGTACTCCAAGTCGCCCTCTAAACTTTTGACGGCGTTTGTCACTTTTTCTAAAGGAAGAGGCTCTAAAACCTCAACGTTGTTTATCATCTCTGTGTCTAACGAATCACTTCTCGCGCCAAGCCATAGCGTGGCTCGATAAACTTTTGGCGTTTTATTTAAAAATCTAAAAAGTTTCGTATGGCTTCCAAAACCTACGAGTAAAACCCCTTTGGCAAAAGGGTCAAGCGTTCCGGAAAAGCCCGCTTTTTTGTTCTTGTATTTTCTTTTTAATTTTGAAAGAAAAAAATTGGAACCAATGCCCGACGGTTTATAAGCTACAAAAAGAGAATTCATAATTTCTCAACGAATGACGCGAGTATATCACGTTTTGTGCCTGCAAAATTGATGTTGAGTTTAAACTCTCTTCCCGACTTGCTCACTCCCACTATGCGACCCGTTCCAAATAGTTTATGACGAACCAAATCGCCTTTTTTGAAAGACGTGTTTTTTTCAACTATTAGAGAGCCTTGAGAAAGCCCGGCTTCATTAAAAAACCTACTCTTTTGCAACTCGCTTCTTCTACCCTTGTAAAATCTACTACTTACATGAGAGAGAGTCAACGTCTCTTTCGCCCGAGTCATGGCGACATACCCTAAACGCCTCTCCTCCTCCAAGTCGCTGCCATCGCCGATGAGAGGTAAAAAACCCTCTTCCACTCCGATAATAAACACATGATTAAACTCCAAACCTTTTGAAGCGTGAATGCTCATCATATAGATGCTTTCACCCTCCACTTGGTCTTGTTCGCTTTGAAGCGTCAACTCGTTTAAAAATTCATCCAAACTAGCGTCTGGCGTTTTCTTCACAAAATCGCGAAACAGCCCATAAAACTCATCTATGTTTAGAACTCTATCGTCTTCGTCTTGCAAACCTTTATAGATGTTTTTCAGATGAAAAGTCTCTTCTAAAACATCTATAAACTCATAAGTGGATTCACTGGCCAATTTTGCGATTTCTTCTATGTTTTTAATAAACTCTTTTAACGTAGTGGCATTTTTCCTCTTCACAAGCGCCTCTAGTTCTCGCAAAGGAACACTCTTGATATACTCATATATGGAAGTTCCATTCGCATGAGCCGCCAACTCCACTTTATCAACGCTAGCTTTTCCAAGCCCGCGTTTTGGTTTGTTGACTATGCGCTTAAATGAGAAGTCGTCATGATAATTTGTTATAACTCTTATGTAAGAGATAAGGTCTTTTATCTCGGCGCGATCGTAAAAGCGCAAACCTCCCACAAGTTTGTAAGCTATTCCAGCGCGATTGAGCCCCTCTTCTATGGAACGACTAAGAACGTTGACGCGATAAAGAATCGCTATGTCCGTAGCTTTTACGCCCTCATTTAAAAGTTTATTTATCTTGTCGGCTATCTTCCTCGCTTCTTCACTCTCGTCATTTGACTTGAGAATCGTTACGTCTTCCCCGTCTCCACGAGTGGAGATGAGTTTTTTACCTAAACGCGAGCGATTATGTTCTATCAAAGAGTTGGCCACTTTGAGTATTGGCGAGCGAGAACGATAGTTTTCTTCTAGTTTAAAAACATGCACGCCTTTAAAATCTTGGTCAAACTCTATAATGTTCCTTATATGAGCCCCGCGCCAACCATAAATGCTTTGATCGTCATCGCCAACGACGCAAATATTGTTATGAGACGTGCAAAGTTTTTGTATAAGTTTTAACTGAAGTTCATTTGTATCTTGATACTCGTCAATCATAATGTACTTATACTTGTCAGACGTAACTTTTGCAAGTTCTGGATTTTCAACTAAAAGCTTATAAGTTAAAGCTATAAGATCGTCAAAATCAACTAAATTGTTTTCATGAAGATACTCTTCATACTTTGCATACACCTCAGCAATCTGTTTATAATTAAAAAGTTCAGCTTGAGAGTAAGCGTCGTCTGGCGTCATAAGAGAGTTTTTATAGCGTGATATTTCACTCGCTATCAAGGGAGTTGGAAGTTCTGCGTTTATTTTTTTAATGATTCGCTTTTTATCATCCGTGTCTATCACTACAAAATTATTATGCCGTTTTAAAAGATGGATGTTAAACTTTAAAAAAAGAAGTCCAAACTTATGAAAAGTACAAAGAAGTGGAGGATAAGCCACGTTTTCCATCATGGCGAGAGAACGTTCTTTCATCTCTTTTGCGGCTTTGTTCGTAAAGGTTAAGGTTAAAGTATTTGAAGCGGGAATCCCAACTTCTTCTATCAAGTACGCTAAACGAGAGATAATGGTTGTCGTTTTACCACTGCCGGCTCCAGCTAAAATGAGCACCGGCCCCTCCGTCTGTTTCACAGCGTTTGACTGAGACTCATTCAATTTACCAAAAATTTTTTCCATCATTACTACCAATTATTTTAGTTTGTTAATTTATTATATCTAAATTGTCGTAAAATCTCACAAACCTATTGCTTTAATTATAATTATGAGTTATAATTTTATTATCAATTTTACTTATAGGAATTATTATGTTAAAAGATTTTGCTAAATTACAAACATTTTTGATGGTCATAAAAGAGAAGAGTTTCTCTAAAGCGTCAGCAAAGTTAGGCATTTCACAACCCGCCGTTACGCAACAAATTAAATTTATAGAAGATTATCTCAATACGAAGATAGTAGATAGAAAAAAGAATGGCATTTTATTAACAAAAGAGGGTGAAGACCTTTTTAGAATCGCGCAAAGACTTGAAAAAACGATTGCCGCTAGTGAAAAAGATTTACTCAAAATTATCAACAAAGATTTTACGTTTATTATGGGTTCGTCATTTACGATTGGCAACTATATTTTACCAAACTACCTTGGAGAGATTAAAAAGCGCATTGAGAATGAAGTATTTATGAACGTTGATTGGTCTGCAAACATTATTGAACAACTAATAGATAAAAAGATAGACGTAGCGCTCATAGAATCGCCTATTCTTGAAGAGGGAATAATATATAGAGAATGGGTGGAAGATGAACTCGTATTAATTTCAAACAAGCCTATAAAAAAGAACTTGGTAGCTGACGAGTTGCTTGAATTTGATTGGATTTGTCGTAATGAAGATTCAAACACAAGAAGATTAACGGCCGAAGCGTTCGAAGACATCGGCGTTCAATGCAATCATTTTAACGTTATTGGCATTTTGGCAAGCACAACCGCAATTAAAGAGTCTATCATGCGAGCGGATAAAGCGAGCGAAAAACCTCTTGTTTCCATCATGTCCCGTCATGTGGCGCAAACTGAAATTGAGAACGGCACGCTTTTTGAAGCAAGACTAAAAAATCATAAAATTACGAGAAAATTTTACATCGCTTACTCCAAAGATAGAAAACATGACGCATTTGTCGACAACGTAGTTAACTTTTTACTATCTTTAAATAAGATCTAACTTTTCAAACTCTCAAGTTTATTTTTTAATAAATTTTGAGTTTTCCGGGTTTGATAAAAATGAAGCCATGGAATTCTCGACTCCGCTATCGTCTTCCTTTATTTTTTGAACGCTTTTTATCTCTTTATGTTCTGACAAATTTATAAGAACAGGCGTTTCATCTATGATTATTTGCATAATGCTCAAAAGGGGCAAACTCACGATGCTTCCGTAGTTGTCACTTCCAAAACCCGCTTCAAAAATCAAAGTGGAATTATTTATATGAGCGGTTTCAAACGTATATCCCGCAAGAAAAAAAAGAGTAAGCGGTCTAAATTCCGAATGTATACTCGCTGGTAAATCAGGCTCAAAGCTTACGTCTTCTATTCTACACAAAATACCAAAATTTTGTTCTTTCTCAAATAAATAAACTATCATGTCTTGAATGTTTTTCTGCATTATTTGCATAAATTCTATATCTTCGATTACATTTTCTAGCAATAAAAATCCCCTATGTTTTTTGGCGATAGTATATCAAAATCTATCATAGCATTCAATAAAGCTATGTTTGTATAATTTTTCAAATCATTCACGCTTATGTCTCGCGCAAATATTTTGCCCTCCTCCAGCAACCTAGCCCTAGTCGTTCCCTCTAAAAGTGGCTTCGCCGGCGTCATCCATCTGCTTCCATCAAAAAAAGCGACGTTAGCGACGCTTGTGTCCGTTACAAGATTATTTTTTATTATCAAAACGTCATCGGCGTTCTCTTTATTTAAAAAAAGCAAGTCTATGTTTTTTCTATCTTCATTCTTTTGATTGTATATGATATTGTTCTCATAAACTAATTTCAAACTTTTTATTTCTCGTTTTTTGTAAAGATGATACGTGACTTCAATACTATCTTTGGTATAAACTAAACGACATCTATACATGTCATGAGAAGGTGGATTCAAATATTCCTGAAGTCTTTTGAATTGAGTGACTCCCAAAGATTTTAAAACGCCCTCATAACGTTCTTGATGAAAAGAGAGATTATAAATCTTTCCATCAATCGCTTTAATCGTCTCTAAATATCTAGACTTCACTAAATAAGTCTGTACTTAAGTATCTCTCTCCCGTATCACAAAGGATGGTGACTATCGTCTTGCCTTGAAACTCGGGGCGAGACGCCACTTGCATCGCCGCCCAAACGTTGGCTCCGGCGGAGATGCCAACGAGTAAACCCTCCTCTTTTGCCAACGCTTTTGCCGTGCTAATCGCGTCTTCATTGCTGACTTTTATCACTTCACCATAAATCGTAGTGTCTAAAATATCTGGAATAAATCCAGCGCCGATGCCTTGAATCTTATGAGGAGACGGGGCTTCGCCGGAGAGTATCGCGGAGCTTAAAGGCTCAACCGCAAAAATGGCGATGTCGCTTATCTTCTCTTTTAAAACCTTTGAAGTTCCCGTAAGCGTTCCTCCCGTTCCAACCGCCGCCACGAAAGCGTCAATATTTCCATCGGTGTCTCTTAAAATTTCCACCGCGGTCGTAAGCGTGTGAATCTCAGGATTTGCCGGATTTGCAAACTGCTGAAGTATGATGGAGTTTGGAGTCTCCGCTTGTAACTCCTCAGCTTTTGCGATAGCCCCTTTCATGCCCTTAGCCGCAGGCGTCAAAACCAACTCAGCGCCAAGAGCTTTAAGAAGCGTACGTCTCTCAACGCTCATGGAGTCTGGCATCGTAAGTATGAGCTTCAAATCTTGCGCCGCGCAATTGGCCGCCAAAGCTATGCCGGTGTTTCCGCTCGTCGGCTCTATAATCGTAGTGTCGGCGTTTACCTTCCCAGCTTCTTGCGCTCGTCTTATCATGTTAAAACCGATTCTATCTTTTACCGAACTCGTCGGGTTCATGAACTCACACTTACCAAGGATAGTCGCACCTGTTAGTTTTGAGGCTTTGTTGAGCCTAACAAGAGGCGTATTGCCTATGAGTTCCGTAATGTTATTCGCTATCTTCATCTTAAAATTCCTTTTATTTTGTTAAATTATCTAGTCTTTCTTTCAGTTCACCTTTTTCTTTGAGCTTCTTTGACCACATTATTTCCAATCATTTGCATTGTATATCCTTTTATCTTGCTCCTAAATTAAAATCTGTGCCATACACGATACTTTCTGGCATTTATTTCCTTTTTTACAATTATCTGTTATAATTCCTGCACGATGACAACTTAGTGTGATTTATGGAGCGGTAAAAGCTTTTCAAGGTTAGGAGATTAATTACCTCCTAACCTTTTTTTTTGCCCTCCTAAATCACATCAAGGGAGATTTTATGAATAAGATTGTCATCGTAATCATTCTTATGTGCATCTTTGCACCTATGCTAAACTAGCATGTTATCCCTTGTCTCCCTACTGTTTGTCATTACTTAAAAATCCATAAATAACGAGATAAGAACTGTCTCCTCTTCCATTACATTACATTTTTCAAATCACAAAATACAAAATTACTGTCTGCCTACTACGCAACGAACATAATAGTCATTCGACTTATCGTTGTAAAGGTCACCGCCATTGTAGAAAATGAGGTCCCAAGCCTTAGACGAATCACCCTTATACTCAGTAGAACTCCAGTAGTAATCTGACTTAGTATTTTTAAATATCTTCTTGATAGCAGGGCTTTTTCTACTTGTGTCAACTATGCTTATAAGCTCATCGATATGAGGAAGTCTCCAGTTGCTATAACCTCCTAAAGACAAATCTTTACAGTAACTTTTAGCTCCACTCCAATCTTTTTTTACTATGCTTGCGCTATCTTGCCATATCAGACCTGTTTCGTCATCGACCACTACGTCATTCGCCATAAGTGAGATGCCAAAAACTAAGAAGACTCCCATAACTTTTTTTTTCATAACCAATTCTCCATTTCATATTTCGGAACCTCAAACTTGTTTGAGGCTCTATTTACCTTTTGGCTCGAATGAATTCGAGGTTCCGATGGAGGATTTTGGAAGAGTGAAGAAAAAATCTCCTCTTATTTGGTTGTATACTCCTGGGCTTTGAGTACCATTTGTCGCGATTTTCATCTTTTTTGTTATGTAGTTTCATACTCCACCTCATCTTTATCTTCTATGATGGAATCGCTCCCTATAAGATAGTTTCTACCACCTACGTCTACCCCATGACCTGCGAAATAATAAAGTCCAACCCCTCCACTGCTGAGTTTATGAGTAAACTCTTTCACAAGTTTTTTCATATCCCTTTTTGTGGCGTTCTCTTTATAGATTACATTAAAACCTCTTTTTACTAAAACAGACTTCATAAGCCTTGCGTCGTTTATGGGATTTTTAAGATTGCTTAAAC
>CALDOC010000157.1 GCA_937914675.1 uncultured Sulfurimonas sp. | reverse complement strand
TTACAAAGTTGGCGTAAGTTTTTTTATCTTGTTTGAGCAACTCTTTTACTTGTTGGGCGTTTGACTCTAATCTCTCGTTTAAATCATCTATAAAACTCTCTAAATCACACTTAAATTCTAAAAATTTTGACATCTGTTTTTTCCTTTTTTTGTTGTTATTTTTCAATCTTCTTTTCGTAATAACTTTTTATTCTTCTATAAATTTCAATTAAACTCTCCCGTTTGTCATAAAGTCTATTTATAACTTCTGACGTCTCTATTGGGTCGTCCTCATAATTGTGAGCCAAATCATTTCTATAATTTCTCAACTCTCTCCAAACGTTGACGCTCTCTAAAAGTTCTAATTTTTCTAGTCTATTTAAAATATCAATAAACGCTTTATTTTCGATACTCTCATCAAGCAAAAGTAAAATCGTTTTGAAAAGTTTTTCACCCATACTGTCTTGAAGTTTGGAAAATCTAAACAAAAATTGGTCAATATGTTCTATCTCGTCTTCCGTTAAATTGACATATTTATCTTCATTTAAAGGCATGTAACTTCGCATTTTCTTTGAGCTACTCGCTATTCTCAATATGTGTTTATCACACTCCTGAAAAATCTTTTCTATTTTTTCTTTGTAAATGTTCATAATCTTATTCCATGTTTTAGGGCTTCTTTTTCTATAAGTCTCTCTTTGTTTTTAGATATGACAACGTCAATCTTTTGCTCACCAAGTTTATCTTCAAGCTCAATTTTAAATCTTGATTTTTTATCAAGCTCTTGAGTCATATTTAAATTATTTTTCAAATCCAAAAAAAGGTCAATGTCTCCACCTTTTTTCGCGTCATCCACTCTACTTCCAAAAAGATATATCTCACCACCTTCAAAGATCTCGTCAAAACTATTTTTGATGACTTTTACTTCATATTTTGTAAGTCTCATGCGACGAGAGGGATGTTGATTATTGAAATATCTTCGTTTAATTTCAGAGTTACTACATTATTTTCAATCGTAGCGTCCTTCTTATTTAGTTTGTTAGTGATAATCATTTCACTCTCGCCATCTATGTCAATAACTCTATCATTGAGTTTATCACTCTCTAAGAGGTGCAATGCTCTCAGCTCACTTCCAAACGCCACAAGCTCCCAAAATATTTTAGGGTCTGGGTATGGAACTCTCGGAAAATCTATCTTTGAATCAATAATCCATATAATCCATATAATCCTATCGTCACAATCAGCGCCACTAATGTATGAGAACAAACCTCTCAAAAATGGGTTTGTTTTTGGGATGAGAAAAACGGCTTCTTGTCTTGAAAAGTTTTCTAACGTTTTGTCATGAAGTCGCGCGGCAAACATTCCATAAGCTATGGTTTGAGCGTATACGTCCGCGTCATTGTTTTCATCGTCGCTAAGTATCGCTTTTTCCAAAACGTCTTCAAGAAGTCGCGCTTTACCCGCCATGAGCTTTGCAAGATTTAAAGGCGAAGTGATTGTTTGGGCTTTAAACGCTGTAAAATCTTTTATATTGTTTGCAAATAAACTATAATTTTCTATTTTTGCTATGGATATTTTGATGGTCAACATGCCATTCTTATAAAACCAAAAATCTAAATAATCCGTAATGATGAGGTTTGGTAGCGCGTTTTTATATCTATCAAACTGTTCTTTGTACTCTTTGGAATCCAATGGTTTATTTATATCTTTGGCTTCGATGTGACCTATGGGAATGTTATTTTTTGTAATGCTATAGTCTGGCGTGCCAACATTAACGATACGAGCAGGTTCGTTTGTGACAATAACGTCTTTGTCGTTGAGAATATCATTAAGAAGTTGCTGTAAATCACCTCTGTAACTATGCTCTCTCGCATTTCGCGTTTGAAGAAGTCTGTTCGCATTGTTGAGGTAAGTTTGTATACTTTTTA
>CALDOC010000156.1 GCA_937914675.1 uncultured Sulfurimonas sp. | reverse complement strand
ACAACTCCCGAGTACTGGGATAAGAATGGAAATTATTACTACTATTTTAAACTAAACGACAACGTAAGCAATTATAGAGTTGATTTTACGTTGCCATTTCTCTTCAACGATAATGAGAACTACGTAAAAGCGGGTATTTTTATTTACAACAAAAGTCGAGATTTTGATAGTAGAACCTATAGTTTGTTTGCCAATAACGCGACAAACCTCAATGGAAAAATGGATACGGTCTACAAAAACAACGCTAGCTCTTTTGAGTTTAGGCCTTCGTATTCGCCAACGGATTCCTATAGAGCGACGCAAGACGTGAGCGCTTTTTATTTGAAAGAACTTTTGTCCGTTACGCATGACGTGGACGTGATAGCTTCGGTAAGAATGGAAGAGTCTACGCAACAATTAACGGACGCGGAAGCTACGTACGCGCCGCTTAAAACAACCGACTTCTTTCCCACTCTTGGTTTGACGTACAGATTCGACAATGACGCGATGCAGCTAAGAGTCGCCTACGCTCAAAGCGTTAGCAGACCCGACTTTCGTGAATTTAGTAAAAGCGCCTATTTAGATCCAATTACGGAAAACGACGTTTTTGGCAATCCCGATTTGAAATCTACTTACATTAATCACTTAGATTTAAAATACGAGTGGTATCTGTCGGATGATGAAATATTTTCTTTTGCGCTTTTTAGCAAATATTTTACCGATCCAATTGAAAAAGTTATGAAACCAAACAATACGCAAGGCGGCGTTTATAAAGTGACCTATCAAAATGCAGAGTCCGCGAGTAGTTATGGCGCTGAAATGGACTACAGAAGAAAATTTGGCTTCATTAGCGATTCATTGGAAAATTTACTTTTCGCGACAAACGTCGCCTTCATACAATCAAACATCGTCTTAAATAAAGATCCAAACAATGACTATACTAGCCAATTGACAACTAAAACGAGAGCGATGCAAGGTCAATCTCCCTACGTCCTAAATTTTACGTTGGGTTATGACAACGCCGACAAAGGCGACAGCGCGCTCTTCTTGTTCAATCAAATAGGAGAGAGCGTCTCTTCTTTGGGTACGAATGGCAATAAAGACGTATATCAACAACCTTTCGCTAAACTAGACTTTGTAACTAAGTGGAAAATTAGTGAAAAAGAAAAAGGCGACTTTTTTGGGTACGCGTTAAGATTGAAAATTGAAAATCTACTTGATAGCGCTCAAGAGTTTACGCAAGGTGATTTAGTTTCCAGTAGCGTAAAACCTGGTCGTTATTACTCTTTAAAACTAGACGTAAAGTATTAGCGACTTTTCATAACACAAGAGGGAACGCGAGTGAACAATAAAATAATAATAGTCGAAGACGAAGAAGATTTACTCGACTTGCTTGAGTACAATCTTTCCAAAGAGGGTT
>CALDOC010000155.1 GCA_937914675.1 uncultured Sulfurimonas sp. | reverse complement strand
CTCTCTCAAATATGAGTGGGCTAAAGCGCGGCGTTGAACTTATGAGTCAAATGGATGGCGTCACACTTTAGTGATGAGTAAAAAATTCACTTAATTTACAAAATATAAGTTATCTTAATAAATTAAACTAACTTTTATTTATAAAAAAATATAATAACTCAATATATGGTGATTAACTGTATTTAAAGGATTATATATGCAACTCATAACCGACGAATGGGCGCAAGCTTATACATTTGCATGGAATAACGATGAGACAATAGCTAAAAAGTTGAAGAACTTTTCTACTGTTTTTAAATACGCCATTAGTGATAGAGAGGATCTCGCTCCAATAGTGATTAAAGTTGAAAAAGGCGTCTGCACCACGTTTGGAACCGAAGAAAACTTCACGGCTAAAGAAATTGAGTTTGACATGTGGGCCGACACGAAAAGTTGGCGAAGAGTTTTTGACAGAGACATAAGCGTCAAGAAAGCTATGATTAGTAAAGGTTTTGGTTTTAAAGGTCCTAAATTAAAAGCGATTGCGAACATGGGTGGCTTTGAACGTAGCATTGAGCTTATGATTGAGATGGACGACATAACGGTCTAAACATACTTTAAAAAAATTTAACTCAACAAACTAAATCATAGCTGGATGACAGTCTAAACTTCTCTTGTGTATTATGTCGAAAAATAATGGAGATAACGCATGATGAAAAGTATCATAGTTGGGTTAATCGTTGCCGCAACGTTTTTAGGCTGTAGTTCAAAAGGCGCGAAAGATAGCGCGGTTGTACCAAAACTGGTTGCGGGCAAGACGCTAGAGAAGATAACGCTTAATGATCAATTTGAGAAACCTCACACTTTAAAAGCGGATACGTACAAGTTGGTTTTCGCTTTTTCTAAAGACGCCGCTCATACTTGCAACGACTTTTTTAAGACTCAATCGCCAACTTATTTACAAGACAACCACACTGAATTTATCGCCGACGTTAGCGCGGCTCCTTCATTGATTAGAAGTCTATTCATTACTCCAGGGCTAAAAGAGTTTAAACATACCGTTTTGCTTTTAGAAGACAAGCAAGTCGCCGCGCCTTATAAAAAAGGTTTAGACATTGAAAGCGTCGCCATTGTTTACATACTCAACAACACTATTGAAAAGGTTGCCTTTGTTAAAACCGACGCGGAGTTAAAAGCGATTATAGAGGATAATTCGGCAATGTCTTTGATTGCGCCCATTCTAAACAAAGCTCTTAACTAAAGTTCCAAAAGCACGGTGTCCCGCCGTGTCGATTCGAACTTTTTACATCCACTCTCAAACGCTCCTCCCTCGCCCACTAAGACGCACTTATGTTTCGCTCGCGTAATCGCCGTATAGATTAGTTTGGTGTTATGCATGATAAAGTGCGTAAAACTCATAGGAATGACGACTATGTCGTACTCCATTCCCTGAACCTTGTGTATCGTCAACGCGTAAGACAACATAAGATGCGATTTTAACTCTTCGTACTCGTAAACGACCACCACGTCCTCATTTGGATAAAAAACAAACAACTGCTCGTCATCCTCTTCTATCTTAAAAAGAAGTCCGCTCATACCGTTAAAGATGCGTCTAGTGTTTGACTCTTCACCTAGTTTAAAGCCATCGGCGCTCCATGAAGTCATATTTTCATTTTTAATGTGTACGACTTTGTCCATGAGTCTAAACTCCAAAGCTCCGCGTTTAACGCATTTGCTGGGGTTTGGATTAAAATACTCTTGTAAAACTTTGTTGAGATTTTCGCTGCCAAGCAAGCCGCCTTTCATGGGAGTTATCACTTGGAAATAGTTTAAGTACTCTTTTATTTGTTTATTTTTGAGTCTATATCTCGCTTTTTCTATGGACTCTATAACGCGATGAACGATTTCAGATATGATGTTGTTTGAATTTTCGTCTCTAAGGTTTTTCAACTCCTCTTGGGACAACTGATTTTTTAAAGAGTAGTAGTTTTGCACGCTGACTTCGACAAACTCAAAATCTTCATATTTTTGTCTATACTCCGGCACTTCGCCTTTTCTTATCTCGTTTGCTATGAGAGTGATGGCTTGCTCTTCGCTCTGCCTATAAATCTTCGTGAGTTTTACGGTTGGAGCTAGCTCTAGCGTGAGCGCGTCGCTCAAAACGTTGCCCGCGCCGATTGGAGGGAGTTGCGCGTCGTCCCCAACAATTATGACAATCGCTTTTTTAGAAATTTTTCTCATAAGCCTTGCAAAGAGAGAGGAGTTAATCATCGAAGCCTCGTCTATCAAAACAACCGAATAAGGAAAAGCGTCCGCGCTTTCATGTTTCATAATGAGAGACTGAATGGTCGCGCTCTCGTAACCGGTCGTATCGCTTATGCGCTGGGACGCGATGCCGCTTAAAGCGCAGGTCATAATCTCTTTTTTATCATATCTCGTGTTCAAAACGTCGAGTATCGTCTTTGAAGTCGTGCTCTTTCCCGTTCCCGCGTAACCGACTAAAAAAAGCAAACTAGCTCCATTGTTCACCATCGAAACCGCTTCTTTTTGTTGTTCGCCCAATTTAAGGTCACTATCGACTAAAAATTCGTCCAAATTCTTAACGAATCCTCCACTGTCAAGCTTCGCCCTCGTCTTAAAATCATCATACAAAAACTTCTCCGCGTCGTAGAGCCTAGCGGGGGAAACTCTGTCGTTTTTCATAACGACTATGCTGCCCTCGGCCACTCGCTCCACTAAAGCGGCTTCATAGAGATTGTGTTTTTGAGTAAAGAGCAACAGTTCGTCAAGCCCTCCAAAAAGAGTCTCTTTGGATATGCAGCTATTTCCCTGCGCTTCGCAATAGTTTAAAAGGACGTAATCCATGGCGGAACTCACGCGTCCGTCATTTTCTTTATCCACGCCCATCTTAAGCGCCAACTCGTCAGCGCGTTTGAAACCTATTGAGTTTATACTTGTAAGGATGTAGGGATTTTCTTTAATTTTCGCGCAAGGTTCATCCACGTCTTTCATAGCGGACGCGATTGTGGTGAGAAGCGCTGGAGAGACGTCAAAAGGACTCAGAAACTCACCCAAGCGACGCATGGAACGAAACTGTTTCCAAGAGGCTTGTATCTTTTTGAGTCTTTTCTCTTTTATCCCTTTAAACTCTAAAAGTTTTTCTATGTCGTTGTCTAAAATATTGACTAACTCTTCTGATCCAAACTGTTCTATCAAATCGGCCGATACTTTTTTCGTGAAGCCTTTTATGATTTTGTTCAAAAAGAAAAAGAGCTCGTTTTGGTTTACTTTTAAAAACTCAAACTTGAAGCTTTTGCCGTATTTTTTATGCTCTTGCCAATGCCCGCTAAGAGTTATGGCGGAGCCTTTAAGATTTTGCACGTCACTCTCATAATAAGAGCCGCTTATCTTCTCTCCGGTTTTTAAGACGCCTATGAAAAAACCCTCCTCTTCAAAAAGGATTCTGTCAATTTGTCCGATGAGAGTTTGGTTCAACGCGACTACTTTGTAACGATCGCAAAGCTAAGATCAAGTATCTCTGTATGGCTTTTAATATACTCGTTTAAATCTTTGAGTTTTAAATTTTTTATCATCTCTAGTTCTTGTTCCGAATGACCAAGCTCAAAGCCTTTGTAATACTCCATGAAAGTGCGGTTCAATCTTTGGCTCATAGTCTCCACTCGAAGCGGTTCGCTTCCTAAAATAAACTTTTTAGTTTGCTCTAGTTCATCTTTCGTAACGCCGTCTTTTACAAAATTTTTGAAGACTTCGTTTACCGTTTTTTTCGCTTCCTCAAGAGACTCTAGTTTTGTTTGTAGATATCCCGTTAGGTAGTTGCTAGATTTGCTTACGCTCACTCTAGCGTACGCTGAGTACGCGAGTCCGCGTTTGACTCGAATCTCTTCCATAAGGCGAGAGCCAAAACCACCGGTTCCTAAGATAAAAGTGGCGACTCTGGCTTTATGATAATCTAGAGAATCTTCCGATATGTGATACGGCGAGCCAAAGTAAACGTAAGCCTGCTGCGTATCTTTTATCAAAACGCTCTCTTGTGGCGTTTTAATGGTGTCATAATGCTTTACGCTCTCCACGTTTCCACTTGGTAATATTTCTATTATCTTGGCTATCTTTTTCTTCGTCTCTTCGAGGTTTACGTCGCCGCCTAAAACCACTATAAGATTTGAACGAGTCATATGAGACGACAAAAATTTCTCCACGTCGCCAAGTTCTATGCTTTTCACGCTCTCGACGGTTCCAGAAGATGGCTGCGCTAAAACGGTATCTTTGAAAAGTATGGCGTTCAATTCGTTCGACGCGACGTAATCAAAATCGTTTTCTTTAGAACTCAACGATCCCAAAGTCATAGTTTTAATCTTCTCTATTGACTCCCCAACGTAGTTTGGATCTTTTAAAAGCGTCGCAAATTGTTTAAGACCCTCGTCAAACTGCTCTTTTAAACACCCCACTTCCATGACGAAAGTTTCCGCTCCCGTCGATGAAGATATGTGAATCGCCTTAGATTCAAGCTGCTCCGCAAAAACGGATGAACCTAGAGTCTTAGTTCCCTCATTCATCAGTTTTGCGCTAAATTTTGCAAGTCCCGCCTTGTCTATGTCTGTTACGCTTCCACTGTTCGTAAAAGTAAACTGCATGGTCACGAGAGGAAGACGAGTGTCATGTTCAAAAATCACTGGTACTTGCATACCTTTTACTTCTATGTGTTCTATTGTTGCGGCCATAATTATTTGTCCTAAAATTAGTAGTGTTAAAAGATGCTTCATTCTTAAAAAATCTCTAGTGTTTGGTAAGCGGTGTTCCTCACCGCTGGGGTTTCGCCAATGTCGCGAATGAGCTGAACCATCTCCTCTTTAGCCATGCTATAAGCCGCTCCGGCGCTACTGACAACATTCTCTTCCATCATGGTAGAACCTAAATCGTTCGCTCCAAACCTAAGGGCCATTTGACCGATATATGGACCTTGCGTCACCCATGAGCTTTGAATGTTTGGCACGTTGTCGAGGTACAAACGAGCAACCGCGAGAAGTCTCAAGTATCTGTTTGACGATGGCTTTTCCATGTCTGGAATCTGCGCTAAAAGTTCGGTGTGTTTGCCTTGAAAGCTCCACATGATAAACGCGCGAAAACCACCCGTCTCGTCTTGAAGATTTCTAATCATGTCGAAGTGCTCCACAATGTCTTCGTCCGTTTCAACGGTTCCATACATCATGGTGGCCGTTGACATAATGTCAAGCTTATGCGCTTGGCGATGAACGTCCACCCAAACGTCGGAGTCGATTTTTTTAGGCGCGATAATGTCCCGAACCTTATCCGAGAGTATCTCGG
>CALDOC010000154.1 GCA_937914675.1 uncultured Sulfurimonas sp. | reverse complement strand
GTCCAGATCCAAAAGCTCAAAAACAGATTGTCATTGGCATCGACGCGGACCTCTCAATGGATGGCGAAGCGGGGGGATTGGCCATCAAACGAGGCGTTGAACTGGCTGTTGAGGAGATTAACTCCAAAGGGGGATTGCTTGGCAAAAAACTGGTGGTATTAACCAAAGATCACAGAACCATCGCCAGCGTTGGTCTGCAAAACGTCAAAGAGTTCATCCAAAGAGCCGACACCGTAGCTATCATTGGGGGAAAACATAGCGCAATTATCTATAATGAAATTGAAACAATTCAAAAGGCTAAAATACCCTATCTTATCCCTTGGGCCGCATTAGCTCAAAACACTGAAAATGGTTATGAGCGGAATTATCTGTTTCGAGCTTCAGCAAACGATAGACTGGCCTCCGTCTTTATTGTAGACTACGCGCTTGCGCGTCATAAAAAGCCCGCAATCATTGTTGAAAACTCCATATGGGGCAGAAGCAATTTAAAGCGAATGAGCGCCCATCTCAAGGATAAAGGCGTAAACGCCGCGGCTTCCATAGTCTATAATCGTGGTCAAAAAAGTTTTCAAAAAGAGATCGCGCAAATTATCAGATCAGAAGCGGATTCGCTTATCATGGTCGCTAATTCAAAAGAGGGCTCTCTCATCGTCAAAGAGCTTTTTAAACAAAACAAAGCGTTGCCAATCATATCGCACTGGGGCGTTTTGGGAGGAAATTTTTTTCAAAATAATCAAAAATTCTTAAAAACCATTGATTTTACGTTTTTTCAAACGTTTTCTTTTTCCAAAAAAAACACCGCTATTTGTAAAGAGCTGCAAAAGAATTATTTCCTCATGTTCGGTGAAAAACTAACAGACAAATCTAAAGCATCCGCGGGAATTACGCAAGCGTACGACCTTGTGCGTCTGTTGGCGCTCGCCATCCAAAAAGCCGAATCGACGGATCGTCAAAAAGTGAAAGAAGCGCTTGAAAATCTACCACCCTACGACGGCGTTGTAAAGAAGTACGCCCCGGCGTTTAGCGCTGAGAATCACGACGCGTTAAATGAAAAAGATTATTTTATGGCAA
>CALDOC010000153.1 GCA_937914675.1 uncultured Sulfurimonas sp. | reverse complement strand
GAATCATGCCACGGACCATCCTCGCAGCACGTTGAAAATCCAGACTCCAAAGTCTACGTAGCTTCGCAAAACGACCCCGTAAGACAAACTGAAGTATGTCTTCAGTGCCACATGAGAAATCGCGACATTCGCCTAAAAGACCATAATATGAGTGAAATTTACGCAGACGCGAAAGACTATCCCTTTGGCTTTGAGGCCGGTCGAGCGTTGAGCGCGTACAAATTGCCGGCTCGTTTCACCATGGGTCAAGAAACGAAAGAGTTTTACGCCAATGGCGCGGCGAAGAAAAACCGCACGCAAGGCAACGAGTTTGTAAACTCCATAAAAGCCAAACACGGCATCACTTGCGTAAACTGCCACAATCCGCACACGTTGGCTCCCACCGCTAAGAACAATACCGGCAACGCATTATGCATGAAGTGTCATAGCTTTGGCTCGCCAATAGGGCCCCATCAAGAGGATTTAAAGGCGCACACGAAACACAAGGCTGACTCCAAAGGTTCTTTGTGCGTGGAGTGCCACATGCCAAAAACCGGGCAACACACGGGCAAGTCCCCCATCACGGTTCGCAGCCATAAGTTTGGATTCACCACGCCAAACGAAACTTTGAAGTACTCCATGCCAAACGAAACGAACGCCTGCTTCGCTTGCCATAAAGAGAGAGGGATGAAGACGCTTCAGAGTGATTTGGAATCTTGGGGAATGGTTGGTTTGGACAAACGAAACTAAGCGGTTTGACCGCTTAGTTTTTTATATATTTAAGTAAAGCCGCGTAAAGTTTGGCCACGTCTATTGGCTTGACCAAATAATCATTCACGCCAGCCTCCAACGCCTTGTCGACGTCTTCTTTCATAACGTTCGCGCTTAGAGCGATTATCGGTATCTCTTTGTCGAACTCTCTGATTGCCTTCGTGGCTTCGAAACCGTTCATGTTTGGCATTTGAAGATCCATAAGAATCAAGTCGTAATCGTTATTTTGCTTAAAATTTTCAAGAGCGATCGCGCCATCGCGCGCGAACTCTATCTCAAGCGAAGTATCGTCAAGTATCATCTCCAAGACCAT
>CALDOC010000152.1 GCA_937914675.1 uncultured Sulfurimonas sp. | reverse complement strand
ATAGCGGGAGAAATTCGCCAACTAAGCGATAGCGACATTCAAGAAGCGGTTTCAACTAGGCTTCTAATCTACGCGGCGAAACTTATAGTCAAAGGCTTTAACCCTTATGAGGCGTGTATGCACTCCATTGTCGAATCTTTAAGTGATGAAGAAGAGGTTTTAGAGGTGTTAGAAAAACTTGTGAGTTTGCATTTTGGTCACTAGTCAGAACATGAGAGCTAAACTAATAGCACCTCTTGAAGTGTAGGCATAAAGAAATTCTCTAAAAATTCAATAAGATATAAATATGGTATAATTTTAGCATGACATTTGAATTCGATAAAAATAAAAGTATTATAAATAAATCAAAACACAGTATTGATTTTAGTGAAGCTCAAGAGTTATGGAAAGATCCATACTCTTTTGAAATTCCATCTCCACAGAGTGAAGATGAAAAAAGATATTTAATTTTAGGTCGTATTCAATCTAAACATTTTACTGCAATTATTACTTATCGAGAAGATAAAATTAGAATTATTTCAGTAAGAAGATCTAGAGAAAAGGAGATAAGACTTTATGAAAGCATCAGAGCTAGATAAAATTTTTGATGATAATCAAGAGGATATTTTAGAATATTTTGATACATCAAAAATTAAAATGATAAATGAAGAACCAAAAAGAGTTAATATTGATTTTCCATCTTGGATGGTTCAATCTTTAGATAAAGAAGCTAAACATATTGGAGTAAGTCGCCAAGCAGTTATAAAAATGTGGTTAGCAGAAAGACTACAAAGCTTAAACACTCTCAACTCTAAAGCAGCAAATATATAACAAAAGAAAGGTCAGGAATGGCGAGATGTCCACGGTTATACCATTGGGGGGGGCATTGATAACTATAACAAAGACGCTAGACCCCTAAATTGTTAATCGAGGAACGGAGAAATTAGTTATAGTTATCACCAGACCCCTAAATTTCCTCAAAAATCAAAAATGGAGTCAAGGCCAATATCGCTTTGATTGTCGCTTTCGTTTTCCACCCACATATTGGAAATAAGACGCATGTTGCCAATGTTCGAAGCGTCGACGGTGTTAAATCTTCTCTCGTCGCCGGAAGACAGATCGTCATGCCATCGATGCAAGTCGAAGATGAAACACTCGAGCAATAAAAAACAATTTTTGATTTGTTCTTTGTTTTGAGGCATCGAAGCGGTACTGAGCGAATTCCCGAATTCAGACATGGCAAGTGAAAGATCCCCAAAAAATGGATATGACGAAAGCGCCAAGGAATATCTTTTTAACAATGACGCAAGCAGGTCGATCGAATCAATCGTTATCGCGTCAACGTTGTTTAAACACTCAATAATGACGAGGTCGGTGTCGTTGAGAATCTCTATAAGGTCGACCAAATCGTCATTGATGAAATCATTGATTTGAGCTTTCATTCGAGCGCTGTTTTCATCTGTCGCACGGTCGAGAGGTCGCTTTGTCGGATGTAGGATTTTTTCCTTAGTGGAAACGGTGTTTAGCATACGCGCTGTTTTATCAAACTGAGCGTTTTTACTCGCGAGTTCTTGATTTTGCGTTTCAAGCTGGAGGGTGAGCTCCTCTAGGGAACTCAAATAATAATCGGCGAGTTTATGCTCGTTAATGGCGATTGAAGCTTTGCTTAGAGCCTGCATTAGACGACTCTGATTGATTGGCTTGGAGATAAAGCTTGATATCCCCATGTCGATGGCTTCAAACAAATAAGCGGACTCCGTTTGAGCAGAAACTATAAGCGTGTATTGGTCTCTTTTGCGTTTAAGTATCTCTTTGCACATCTCGATGCCGTTCATATGCGGCATATTGACGTCCGTTACGACCAAATCGTACTCGCTGCCGTTTTCTCTCTGAAAAGTCGTATATTTGTCCAATCCTTCTCGCCCGTCAAACGCAAGGTCGACGGATTTAAAGAGATTCTCAAACACAGCCTTTGTTTTATTCGCCAGCTCTTTGTCGTCCTCTACGTAGAGGAGGGTTAGGTTCTTACAGTTTTCTCGTAGCATTTTAAGCATGATTGTCCTTTAGTTGAATTTTAAAACTGACTCCACCGTTTTGATTATGCGCCGCCAATATACCTTGATGATGCTCTTCTATAATGGTTTTAGACATATAGAGCCCTAACCCCGTCCCATTTTTTTCATTTTTCGTCGAAAAGTAGGGGTCAAAAATTTTATCGAGTATCTCTTTGGGAATGCCGCCGCCGTTATCGCAAATCAAGAGAGCGTTCTTTTTGGCGATTATTTTGATTTGGGGAGAGTTTGTCGCTTTTTCTTTGAAATTGTCTTGCGCGTTTTTAAGGACGTTTAGAACGACTTGGAGTATTTCGTTGTCATACATATCAAAAATCGATTCGTCCTCGTAATCTTCTATCAGCTCGATATTGTTGATTTCCATGGAGGTTCGAACAATTTTAAGCGCTCTCTCAACCACGGTGCGAAATGAGGTCGAGGCCATTTTTTTGTCCGATGAGTAAAAATTACGAAAGTCGTCTATCGTCGAGGAAAGGTTGCCGACGTAGGATTCGATATCGTTAAGATTTTCGATGAAGAAACGATTCATGGCGTCGATTCCCTCTGGCGTTTGCAAATCAAAACTTTCGAGTTCGATTTTAAATTTTAGATTCACTACGGTCGAGGAGATGGCGCCCAACGGTTGTCTCCACTGATGGGCGATCATTGATATCATCTCTCCCATTTGAGCGAGGCGCGATTGTTGCATCAGCATTTGTTCTTGCTTATGATATTCGGCTTTGAGCGCGTTTTGTTGAGTGATATCCATAAACCTTACGACCGCGCCGTCATATTCGTCATTGTGGAGCTTTGGATACGACCAATACTCCACCTCGACGCGCGTCCCGTCTCGTTTCCAATAGACTTCGTCGTCGACATGTATCGAAGCTCTGTTACGACTGGATTTGTAGATTTTACACTCGTCGCTTGGATAAGGAGTCCCGTCCAGACGAGCGTAGTGAATTAGCTCATGCACGTTTTTTCCGACAACCTCTTCTTCGCGGTCGTATCCTAAAATTTGTAATAAAGCTTTGTTGGCGAAGGTGCAAATTCCTAGAGAGTCCATGCCATATATTCCCTCGGTTACGGATTCTAGCAGCGTTTGAACCAACTCCTCTTTTTTTAAAATGAGTTCTTGGTAATCTTTCAAATCGGTGATATCGGTTCGTATTGCGATGTAGCTTTCAGGTTTTCCTTGGTCGTCAAGGAAAGGGACAATACTGGTTTTAAGGCAATATAAGGTTCCATCTTTCGCTTTGTTGAGGATGTTGCCTCTCCATATCCTTCCCTTTGTTATGGTCTGATACATCTCTTTCCAAAAGTTGCGATCATGGTTGCCGGAGTTAATAATCCTATGATCTTGTCCAATCACTTCATCTCGCGCATAGCCGCTGACTTCTTCGAACATTTTGTTGACGTAGGTAATGGTTCCTTTGGGATTCGTTATAGCTACGATTGAGTGCGAGTCCAAGGCGTATTGTAGTTGCTTGAGCTCTTTGGTGTGTTTTAAAAACGCGTTTTCCATGTCGCGTTTGTTTTGCTTGTTTTGCTTGGCGTACACTAGGACGAAAGGAATCAATAGCAGTAGAGAGAAGAACATGTCTAGAAGCCCATGGAGCAAAATATCGTGAAGTTCATGGTCGAGCCAATCAATTTCAATATCCGCTCCGGCGACATATACCATCCCGTCTTCCCCTCTCATTGGAACGAGAACGCTATGAAAATGACCCCACTTGTCCTTGCTGTCCTCATAGGCTACGAGTCCTGAGTCGAACGCGTCAAGCAAAACCTTCGAAGCGCTCGAGTAAACATCTCCGTAATTAGTCCGCTTCTCTGGATGGATCAACTCCGCGTCAGTGGCGCTTGAGGAAACAAATACGACTTTTTCGTCCTCCTTGATCATCGTGTAAAAGTATTTTATTCCCATTGTTTTAGCCGCTCGAGAAAGAAAGGCTATGTTTTTTTCATCAAGTTCCGAGCTTATCCCCTCTTCGAGCATTCCTCGATGATGAAAATTCTCGGGCAGCAGAAGCTGGGCGGATTTTACACTTTGCCCGAGTTTATCGTCTATGCCTCTCATCAGCTCGGATTTAGCAGAAAAATAGTTTTGAGTTAGATGAATCAATACCGCGGCGAGATAAAATACCGCCGTGATATAATAATATTTTTTATAGTTCAGAGTTCGCCTTTATTGCTTTTTAAACATTATCTCATATTTAGTCTTAATTATACTCCCTTACAACCATAAGTTAGCTTGTCTTTTATTTTTATTTGCGCATTTCCGCTTTACACTCGATTAAATAGACCTTCGGAATTTTCGCGTATTAGCGTTGCAAATGAGTTGCAACGCTAAGTCCCTAAGAAGTTAAAGAGGAGCGTCTCAGAATTTAAGGATACAAGCCACTACTTTGAGTGAAATTAAGCTACAATATTTCAAACAAAACAAGACAAATGGAATACTT
>CALDOC010000151.1 GCA_937914675.1 uncultured Sulfurimonas sp. | reverse complement strand
AAAAAAGCTTTATCGTAGTTTTTATAAAAAAGCGTCATATAAGGTTCAAAGTAATCATTTGGAACAGCCGCCATGATTCTTTGTTTGTAAGCTCTAACGTCTTCAAGATTTGCAACCGGTGGAACTAGATTTGGCATAATGAGAGCGCCGCTGTAGGTGTAAGCGGTTAAAGGGGCTACGTTTTCGAGCATTACGCCATCGCGAAGATGCAAGTGCATATCCAGAGGCATCAAAATAGTATGTGTTTTCATTGACTGTCCTTAAAAATTGTAATATATTTTATCCATAATTATAACCAAAGTTAAGTAAAACTAATCCATGCCAGAGAGGACGATAGTGCAATGAAAAATGTCAAAACTGGCAATAAAGCATATAACTTTTTAAGTCCAAAAATTGGTTTTCCATCAACAAATATTCCTAACTGAATCGTAGTGATCATAAGGGATGAAATAATTGCGAATACAAACACAAGAGGCAAAAATGCGTACCATTGAATGTTTAGGGCTGCGTATGAAAGTAGACTGATGGAAGAGATGGAAACTATTGCGTGTTGAATGATGATGGAAGAATTGAGTTTCTCCTCTTTTTTATACACTCGCGCAATTTTAAAATATAGAAACGAAAAAAACATGGCAAGATAAAATAACATTTATAAACTCTCTTATGGAATTAATTTGAAATAGATTCTATCTTAATATATGTAAAAGTAATATTAATTATTTCACTGGATTATTATTATTGAGAGGCGATTCAAAGAAACCTCTCAATGCAAGTTATAAAGAGTTTTTAGCTTCTAAAATCAAATCATTGATCGCTTTTTCATAAACTACCGCTTCTTCTTTTGACGTTGATTCAAAACGGGTGACAAGAACCGGAGTCGTGTTGCTCGCTCGAACGAGTCCCCATCCATGTTCAAAGTTTATGCGAACGCCATCTACTTCTATAATGTCTTTGATAGTGGGGAAAGTCGCTGGTGGGTTTTTGAGCAACTCTTTGACTCTGTCTATTATCTTAAATTTTTCACTCTCCGTCGTTTGCACTTTTATCTCTTCGGTTGAAAAGACGACGGGAAGTTTCGCGAGTTCGGCGTCGAGGTCTATCCCGTCATGAACCAATTCCAACATTCTCAAAGTTGCGTAGATGGCGTCGTCATAACCAAAATAACGATTTTTGAAAAAGACGTGACCGCTCACTTCACATGCCAAATCCGCGCCTACTTCTTTCATTTTGACTTTTAGGTTTGAGTGACCCGTTTTATACATGATAACCGTCGCGCCGCGGCGTTCTAGTTCGTCATACATGACTTGAGAACATTTAACTTCTCCAACAATCGTTGGTTTATCCATCTTCATGCTGTATAAAAGCGCCATCATGTCGCCCTTGATGTTGTTCTTATGAGTCAGTACCGCTATACGGTCGGCGTCGCCGTCATAGGCGAACGCTATGTCGCCCTCTTCTTCTAAAAGTTTTTTAACGTCTTGAAGATTATGCTCGTCCGATGGATCTGGATGATGATTTGGAAAAGTTCCATCCGGCTCTACGTAAAGACCTTTCGTATGTAACTCCAAGCGAGAGAAAACGTCCTCGGTCACAACGCCGGCGACGCCATTTCCACAGTCGTAAACTATCTTCGTATCCATCCCTTTTAAGTGAGCGAACTCACTTACCAAGAAGTCCACGTATCTATCTACCGCGTTTATCTCGGTGACGTCTCTAGGCGCTTCATGCGGCATAGCCATAGCTTCACACTCGCGTCCAAGAGCGTAAATATCTTCGCCAAAAAATGGCGCTTTGTTTACGGTAATCTTAAAACCATTGTACTCGCTAGGATTATGAGAACCAGTAATCATAACCGAAGCCGATGGAGTAATCCCATCCCACTCTTGATAATTTGTAAAGTAGTTTACGGGAGTTGGAACAAGCCCCATGCCAAGCACTTTTTTGCCACCCGCGTTTAATCCGCGAACGAGATACTCAAAAAGTATCGGAGAGTGGCTTCTCGCGTCATAGCCCACGGCTACGTAATCGCCATCTATTTTTGAAGCCAAAGCGAACCCTATTCGAACAACGCTCTGCTCATTCAACTCTTTTTCGTAAATCCCACGTATGTCGTACTCTCTATAAATGCTCACAAAACAACCTTTTCTTTTAATGGCCTAATTCTACATAAAATTTGTTTTATTTTGGATTTAATTTAGTAAATCTCTTTCACCCGACCTACTTCTCCACTCATCAAACGCACCTTGATTCCATGGGGGTGATTTGGCGAAGAAGTTAAAATATCGCGAACGATTCCATCTGTTAAAAGTCCACTTTGTTGATCCTGTTTTAAAACTATCGCAACGCTTAAACCATGTTTTATATTTTTTCTCTGCTTGGCGTCTAACATATTTATCTCCTCAACGTATGAATAATTGTAGCGTAAACTAAAGCTTTTTTATCTTCATAGCGCAGTATCTGCATTGGAGTTATAAAAATTTCAGAGTAACTTTAATAACATTTATATATAATCGCCTAAACAATTACACAAAAGGTAGTGAATATGAGTAAATTTAGATTAGTAACCAGAAGCGACATGGATGGTCTCGTTTGCGCCGTGATTTTAAAGCAACTTAATCTTATAGATGAAATCAAGTTTGTTCATCCCAAAGACATGCAAGATGGGACGATAACCATTACTGAAAATGACATTATTACAAATCTACCTTATGTTGCGAAAGCTCATTTAGTTTTTGACCACCATGAGAGTGAATCTATCCGTAACGCCAAAGCGGACAACCACATCATTATTCCAGACGCGCCATCGGCCGCACGAGTCGTTTACGATCATTACGCTAAAAACTATGATCTTTCAATGATTCGCGAAGATATGATGGTTGCGGTTGATAAAGCGGACGCCGCTCAATTTTCTAAAGAAGATATTTTAAATCCTAAAGGTTGGGATTTACTCAGCTTTTTAATGGACTCTCGCACTGGTCTTGGAAGATTCAGAGAGTTTAGAGTTTCCAACTATACTTTAATGATGGATCTTATCGATTATTGTCATGACCATGGAATAGAAGACATTATGCTCCTTCCAGACGTTAAAGAGAGAGTTGACTTGTTTAATAAATACGCTGTTGAGTTTAAAGACCAACTACAAAGACGTTCAACAATTCATGGTAATTTAATAGTTCTTGATTTAAGAGAAGAAGAGATCATTTTCCCTGGAAATCGTTTCATGATTTACGCTATGTTCCCTCAAATAAATATTTCCATCCATGTATTGTGGGGATTTCAGAAACAAAACACTGTTTTTGCAACTGGCAAATCCATCATAGACAGAGGTTCAAAGACTAACGTTGGCGAGTTGATGCTGAAATATGGCGGTGGAGGACATGGGGCCGCTGGAACTTGTCAAATTGACAATAATAAATGTGAAGACGTACTTAAAGAGCTTATCACCGCAATTACAAACGATGGCTAGAGACTCAAAGTCTCTAGTTTTTAAAACTCCAAAATAAATATAAAGAAAATAAATGAACATAGCGATTATTGGATTAGGATTGATGGGTGGTTCGTTAGCTCTATCATTAAAAACAAAAGATTACGTTACAAGCGTTGTAGGCTATGACCACAATGAAAAACACAAAATAGAAGCAATAAAGCTAGGTTTAGTTGAGAAAATAGTCACTTTTAAAGAATTAAAAAAATGCGACGTCATCTTTTTAGCAATTCCGGTCAACGGGATTATCGCTTCATTAAAAGAACTTATCGACATACCTGATAATACGACGATTATAGATTTGGGAAGCACTAAAGAAAAAATCATCGCGTCCGTTCCCGAGTCCATACGAAAAAATTTTGTGGCGGCTCATCCCATGACGGGAACGGAAAATTTTGGTCCATCCGCCGCAATAGAAGGACTATATGATGATAAAGTCGTCGTTCTTTGCAACCTAGAAGATAGCGGAGAACATCAGAGAGCCGTCGCGAAAAAAATATTTAAATCTTTACGTATGAAAAAATATTTCATGAAAGCGCAAGAGCATGATTCCCATGCCGCTTTTATTTCACACATGCCCCATGTCATATCTTATTCTATCGCCAACACGGTTATGAAGAGAGAAAACAAAACCAACATTTTAGCTTTAGCCGCGGGTGGGTTTCGTTCTATGAGTCGTCTAGCGAAAAGTTCTCCAGACATGTGGGAAGACGTTTTCAAGCAAAATAAAACAAACGTGCTACAAGCCATAACTCTTTTTGAAACCGAACTGACGAGTCTAAAAAAGTATATAGAAAATGACGAGTGGGACAAGATTCGTCAAGAGATGACTGACGCGAATAAGCTACATAATATATTAAAATAGCTTATCGCTAAATCGATTTATTTCATTCTATCTTTTAACGGAGCGTCCTTTGGAACTAAACCGTATTTTGATAAATCCATTAAAATTTCTTCTCTTTTATCTTTCAATAGTTTAACCATTACGGGGTTTCTATCCATCTTATACTCTTCAGTTAGAATGACGTCGCCTTTTTGATTGTAATATTTTTTAAGACCTACTTTATAATTGTTCTTGTAAAAAACTTCAGCGCTTTTATAGCCCTCAATATCCCAGTCGGTCATGACTCCTTCTCTTCGTCCCATTTCATAGTTCACTCTGCTTCCCAACTGTCCATTATCATAGTAGACTTTTTGTTCGCCGTCTTTTTGACCATCCACGTAGTTGACCACTATTTTCTCTTTTCCATTGGAGTAGTAAGAAGTGTATACGCCATTCTCTTTGCCATCGGTAAAATTCACTTTAGATTTAATCATGCCTGTGTCTTCATACCAAAAGGTCATGCCATTTCGTTCGCAATTGCGATAGGTTGACTCTTGCGCATTGTCTTTGACAATGTATAAGCCTTCTTTATCACACTTTATAGCTCCAGCGAAAAGCGTTGAAGTTGACCATAAAAGCCCAATAAGTAATAGAGTTTTTGTCATTTTTTTTCCTATTGTAATAAATTTAAAAAAAGTATATAGCTATCCTAAATCAAACAAAGAGAATGGTATAATTGGTA
>CALDOC010000150.1 GCA_937914675.1 uncultured Sulfurimonas sp. | reverse complement strand
AGTTTATCATGAAGGATGGTTACTCTTTTCACTCTAGCGAAGAGGATTTAAACAGAGAGTTTGACGCGATTGAAGCGGCGTATAAGAAAATTTTAACTCGTCTCGGACTCGATTTTAGAGTCGTCGAAGCCGACAGCGGAGCCATTGGCGGAAGCGGTTCAAAAGAGTTGATGGTTATAGCCGACAGCGGCGAAGACACTATTGCCGTTTGTTCCAAGTGCGAATACGGCGCAAACATTGAAGCGGCCACTCGCTCTTTCGCCACAAATATTCCGCAAGCTCCAGAGGCCGCGTTTAACAAGTTCCAAACGCCGGATATAAAAAGCATAGACGATTTGAGCGCTTTTTTAAAGATAGACGCCTTTTACGCCATTAAATGCGTAGCGAAAAAAGTAATCTACGACGAGGGAAGCGAGATTGTTCTTTTCTTTTTGCGAGGAACGGACAATCTACAAGAAGTTAAGGCTCTAAACGCGACCGAAGGCTTAGAGATACTCGACGTAAGCGAAGAAGAGCTTCAAACTTTGGGCATAGTTCCCGGTTTTATTGGTCCTCTTGACCAAGACAAGGCGAAACACGTCATAGATTGCAATCTTAAAAACGCGCAAAACATGGTTTGTGGAGCTAACGAGCTTGATTATCACTATGTTGGCGTGGATTTAAAAGTTCTCGAAGACGTTGCGTATTTTGCCGATATCGCGGAAGTAAACGAAGGTGATACGTGCCCTAATTGCGACGGAACGCTTTCGTTCACCAAAGGCATTGAAGTTGGCCACATTTTTAAACTTGGCACCAAATACAGCGAAGCCCTCAAAGCGCAATATTTGGACGAAAATGGAAAAGCGCAGCCTTTTATCATGGGTACTTACGGCATGGGCGTATCGCGTTTGGTTGCGGCCGTGGTTGAACAACATCACGATGAAAATGGCTGTATTTGGACAAAAGAAACGGCTCCTTACATGGTAAACGTTATGATAAGCAACGTAAAAGACGATGCGCAAGTCGCTCTTGGGGAAGAGCTTTACTCAAAACTTCAGGCGAATGGAGTGGCAGTCATGCTTGATGACAGAAAAGAAAGATTTGGCTTTAAAATGAAAGACGCCGAACTTATAGGTTTCCCATACACCGTCGTGATCGGAAAAGAGCTTGAAAATTCTTTAGTGCAAATTTTTGATAGAGTGACTAGTGAAATGACCTCAGTAAGTAGTGATGAAATCTATACTAAAGT
>CALDOC010000149.1 GCA_937914675.1 uncultured Sulfurimonas sp. | reverse complement strand
TTTTGTCGTTGACGAGTTTTCACCGTTTTTTACGGCTTTGCTCATTTCGCTTCGTTCAGGAGCGGCGGTCAACACTGAAATAGCGGTCATGAACGTAAATAAAGAGCTCAATACCCTTAGAAAGTATAAAATAGATTTAATTGATTATCTTTTTTTACCTCGTATAATTAGTGGGATAGTGAGCGTAACCGCGTTATCTATTTTGTTTGCAATCATTATGCTTAGTAGCGGTTATATATTTACTCTTTTTTACATGAACATGGATTTGCATACCTATAAGTATTTACTCATAAACGCCATAGGAGTGAAGGATATAGTCACTCTTCTTGTCAAAGGAGTCGCTTTTGGTTTTGTTATCATGCTTATTCCAATTTATAGTGGATTAAAAACGCAAAACAGTTATACAGCCATACCAATATCCGTTTTAAATGGAATGGTCAAATTATTTATCGCCATATTTTTTATCGAGGTCGCGTCATTATTAATCCAATCACTGTAAAACTATTTTCTAACTTTGAAGATATACAAAAATTTTTAACTTTACAAGAGGATTACTCACTTGTTTCTAGTGATACGCCACTTATTTCCAATTTAAACGTGTTGGAAAACATCGCCATCGTAAAAGAGGTTCATGAGCATATGACGACGCCTAAGGCGCAACAACTCGCCAACGACACACTAGATAAAATTAATCTTTCGCGCATAGGATTGTATAGAGCGCCCAAGTGTTCCACAATGGAAATATTTTACGTCATGTTTATCAGAGCTCTTATGACTAAAGAAACGACAGTAATTATAGAAATTCCGCACTCGGTGATGGACAACTTAAATGAACTACAAGCGACTTTTGATAATTTAAATATACTAAAAATGAGTAAAAATATTTTAATCTTAGATATAATTGACAACGAAACTTATTATGAGGGATGTTCATGCAATATAATAAAATAAAGTTTGCAGTGGGTCTTTTTACAATAATGTTTTTTGTGGTCACTTCGGCGTACGTTTACTTGTTGTTGGCGGAAAAAGGTCTTTTTGACAAGCGATACAATTATAATTTCAATACGCAAAGCGCAAAAGATTTTAGCGTGGGAATGCCGTTGAAGTTTTCTGGTTTTAACATTGGAGTAATAGACAATATTTCCTTAAAAGACGATGGTACCGTTTCTATCGTTTTTTCAGTAAATGAGGAAAATAAAAAATGGATTAGAAGGGACACCATCCTAAAAATGAGTAAACCGCTTATAGGCTCTCCATACATCGAAATCCAATCCAACCTAGACAATGCGTTGCTAAAGAGCGATTCAACGATAAAAATAATTCAGAGTGACGACATAAACGATATGATTTCAAAAATGGAACCAATTATAGAAAAAATAATTAAGATCATAGATAACATAGGCACGATTACTAAATATTTGGCGAGTGAAGATTCCGAACTTATCAAAACGATTAAAAATCTTGAAAAATTTAGCGCAAAGTTGGCTAATGAAGATTCTCTTTTAACAAGCGTGACGGGAGACAAAAACTCCACTCAGAACTTGGTAAATTCCATTAATCAACTGAACTTAAGTATGAAAGACGTTAAAAACATAACTAAAAACATAAGCGACGTTAGCGGGTCTTTAGATGACAAAATCATTAAACCATCTTCTGACGCCATAAAAGAAGTTCATAAAATCATGAAAGACGTAACGCGTAAACTCGAAATGATTGATTCGACCGTCAAGTCGGTTGGAAGTTATGACAAAGATTTAGTGGACGTGAAGGATCAAATTTCATTGGCGATAGAGAAGTCAAATCAGATTATGGATAAGGTTGACGCAATGCTTCAAGATGATGAAAAAAGCGAGGTAACGCTTCCATGAGAAAACTGGTTTTTTACATTTTCATCATCTTCGCGTTTGCGTCTTGCTCTTTTAAAACGGCTCCAAATGATTGGCAATACAAGAGCGCGAATTATTTTTCTCTTTATACGAACAACTTTTTAAAAGATAACGATATTTTAGCGAAAAACGATATGAGAAGAGCGGTGGACAACGCGAAAAAAAGCGCCGACTTTACCATATTGGCAAGGATATATCTAGGGGAATGCGCCTTAAACATATCCACTGGACTCCAAGACAAATGCGAAAAGTATCAAATGATTTCCGATTTACTCGAAGATGAAACGCTAAGCTCTTATTATGGCCTTGTCACCAAAACCATAAAATCGCAACAAATCAAATCGCTGCCACGAGAGTACAGAGAATATTCCACTTATTTGGAAAAGTCCGAGTTTGAAGAAGCCGGTAAGTACGTATTTAAAACGGACAAAGTTACGGCTAGTTTGTTGATGGCTTCGCTCATGAGAGAGAACTTAACAGACGCGCAAAGAGATAAACTCGTAAAGTTGGCGTCTTTTCATGGGTATAAAAAAGCGGTAATATTTTGGCTTCATGAGAGTGGAAAATACGCCAAAGATACTCAAATCGCGCAAAGTATAGATAAAAAGATAAACGTCTTAAACGCTAAGAGCGAGAGGTAAGTCCCTATTTTAAATTTAATTTCTCATGACGCCAAAAAAGTTTTTTCACTCGCCATACCAGCCGCATTAAAGCATCTAGTGGACATACTTCAAGTTCTCATAGACATGTTGATGGTTGGCACGATTAGCACGGCGGCGCTTGCCGCGGTTGGCATGAGCATGCAGTTTATGATGGTTATAAACGTTCTTATGACTCTGTACGTAGTCGGCGGCAACGCGCTTATCTCTCGTTTCATAGGGCAGGGTCGAAAACGAAGAGCTTCTTCTCTTTTATACAGTTTGACGGTTTTCGCCATATTCCTTTCTATTTTCGTAAGTTTTGGCGGTTACTTTGGAAGCGACGCCGTTTATGAGATGATGGGAGCGAAGAGCGACGTGGTCGAACTGGGTTCAAGTTACTTTAAAATTATCTCCATGGGCGTAGTCGTCATATTTATCGACAATCTTTTATACAACGCGCTCTCAGCCGCGGGAGACACCAAAAATTCGCTTTACATCAAACTACTTTCCGCGGGTATCAATGGATTTTTGAACTACGTTTTCATCTTTGGGCATTTTGGATTTGAGGCGATGGGGATTGAGGGCGCGGCCATAGCCACCGTCATAGCTTACTCATTCAACGTTTTGGCCTATTTCATACTCATCAAAAAGTTGAATTCAAAGCTGGATTTTTTACCAATCATAAGAGTGAAGGATTTGAAGCGCGTTTGGAGCGTCGGCTGGAGCGCCGCGTTAGACCGTGGCGTCTCTAGTTTGAGTTTTTTGGTTTTCGTCTCCATCATAACGGCTTACGGCACGGCGGAGTTGGCTGGGTATCAAGTGGGACTTCGCATAGAGGGCGTCGCGTTTATGCCCGGTTTTGGTTTTTCCATCGCCGCCATGGCTTTGGTCGGGCAAAACATAGGCGCGAAACATTTCGACAAGGCTTACAACATGGGCGTGATTAGTGGACGAATCGCTTACGTTTTCATGGGAAGCGTAGGTTTCGTTCTTGTGATTTTTCCAGAGTTCTTGATAAGCTTTTTTACAAAAGACGCGTTAACGGTGGCGGCTGCTTCAAAGTACCTTATTTTGGTAGGTTTGGCTCAAATTCCACTTGCGATTATGTTTGTATATTCGGGAGCGTTAAGAGGCGCTGGAGCCACCAAAACTACGTTGCTCATAAACGTGACTTCCTTGTGGGTTTTGAGAGTTCTTCCCTCCTACGTCGCATACGACATGGGTTATGGAATAATCGCGATTTTTATCATCATGAACGTTGAAACTCTTATAAAAGGCGTTGCGTATTGGTATATGTATCAAAAGAGAAATTGGTTGTACACTAAGGTTTAATAAGGTCAAATTTGATAAAATTTCGCCATGAAAAAACAAGATTATATAAACGCGGTAGAAAAATTAAATCTTTACGCTAAACATTACTACGTCCTAGACGACCCTCTCATTACGGATGAAGAGTATGACAAACTCTATCATGAAGTAGTCGCTTATGAAGAAGAAAATCCCAATGAAATTTTAATTGATTCTCCAACGCAAAGAGTAGGGGACGTTATCAGCGAGGGTTTCACTAAAGAATCTCACTTGTCTAGAATGTGGTCTTTGGAAGACGCGTTTGACAATGACGGACTCCAGAAGTGGCTGGAAAAGACGTATAAACTAGACAAGAACGTAACGTTCTATTGTGAACCAAAGTATGACGGAGCGAGTCTCAATCTCATTTATGAAGATGGCAGACTTGTTCGTGGCGTTACGCGTGGCGATGGCTCGGTAGGCGAACTCATTACGCAAAACGTAAAAACAATCAAGTCGATTCCCTTAACGATCGATTATTTTGAAACCATAGAGATTCGCGGTGAAGTCGTTATCTTTAAAGAGGAGTTTGAGAGGATTAATCAAGCGCGTTTAAAAAATGGCGAAGCGCTATTCGCAAATCCCAGAAACGCGGCGGCTGGAAGTTTGAGACAGTTGGATTCAAGCGTGACGGCGGCGAGAAATCTCGTCTTTTTGCCTTATGGCGTTGGCGTAAATGGTTTGTTTCACAAAAATCTCCATGATAAGATGAACTTTATTTACAATCTTGGCTTTCGAAAACCACCCGAAAGAGCTGTTTGTAAAAACATAGATGAGATAGATTCAGTCTACAAACAGATGCTTCATGACAGAGAGTCATACTCCATGGCGCTAGATGGAATGGTTATAAAAGTGGACGAAATAGCTTCTCAGATCGATATGGGTTATACGGTAAAAGTGCCACGTTGGGCGGTCGCTTACAAGTTCCCTGCGCTTGAGAAGATAACGACCGTAAAAGAGATAGTGCTTCAAGTGGGACGCACCGGCGCGGTGACTCCCGTTGCCATCGTCGAACCGACCGACATAGACGGCGTCGTGGTTGAGCGCGCGACTCTGCACAATTTTGACGAAATAGATAGAAAAGACATAAGGCTCGGCGACAAGGTTATCATTCTTAGAAGTGGCGACGTCATACCAAAAATTATAAAAGTTTTAGTTCATGAGAGAGACGGTAGCGAAATAAAGTACGCTCGTCCAACGCGTTGTCCCGTTTGCGCGAGTGAGCTTCTTGACGAGGGCGTTTTACTCAAGTGTCAAAACTTGGAGTGCTCGGCTAGAGTCGTAAACTCCATTATGTACTTCGCTTCAAAGCCATGTCTCAACATAGATGGTTTGGGAGTCAAAATAGTGGAAGCGCTTTTTCATTCCGGCCTTGTAAAAAGCGTTGTGGATTTGTTTGACTTGACTTTGGAAAAATTGCTAGAACTTGATGGTTTTAAGGAGAAAAAGTCTCAAAATCTTCTAAACGCTCTACAAAACGCGAGGGGAAGCGAATACTGGCGTTTCATCAACGCTCTTGGGATTGAACACATAGGAGAAGTCGCGTCTAAGACCATAAGTGAAGCTTTTGGTTTTGGTTTTGTAAACGCAACTAAAGAAGATATAGTCTCATGCGATGGAATAGGCGAGGAGATGGCGGAATCGCTGTTAGAGTTTATAAGAGTAAACGCCCAGACAATCATAAAACTTCAAGCCATCCTAGAACCACTCGAACCAGTGAAACGCGAAGAGGCGAAAGAGAATCCCTTCAAGGGAAAGACGGCGGTTTTAACGGGAACCATGAGCCAAAGTCGTGGAGAGATAAAAGAGACGCTCGAAAACCTCGGAGCGAAAGTTTCGGGAAGCGTCAGCAAAAAAACGGACTTTTTGATTTACGGCGAAGACGCCGGAAGCAAGTACGACAAGGCTATGAGTTTAGGCGTTGTTTGCTTGAGGGAAGATGAGATGAGAGCAAAGATTTAGATATTACCAAGAGTATTTAATCATGGCTTGAAGAGCGTTTGAGTTTACCGGCGCGTTAAAATTCAAATTTAACGCTTTTTGCCTATAGTAGTGCCATTCGGCGCCTATTTCCAAGTTGTCGATATGAAAAGGTTTTGACATATCTAGCAAAAATTGGTTTTGCGCCAAAAAGTCGTATCCCGTCCAATCGACAAAACCGTTGAGATGAAACATCTCATAAATCTTTTTACTATCATAGTTAAGAGATAATTGGTGTGTATTTTTTCCAATGTTTTGATTCTTTTTATAGACGTTGAGCCCAAAAACATTAAAGCCCAACACGTTCAAATCGCTACCAAAACCATAAAGATAAGCATGATAATCGCTTCCTGCGTTGTACTGAAAAGCGAGATACAACTCTTTTACAAACGAGAAACTCAAATCGGTGGAGGAGAGTTTGCCGAGATTGGCTCTTGGCGAAAACTCTCCATATAAATCCGTTTTATGATCATGATATTTGAACTTATCGTCCGCTATGGCGTAATCCGCAAACATGTACATGTCAAAATACTCATACGAACCGTAGCGTTCTAAAGTAATCGTCGTTTTGCCGCCATTTTTCGTGTCATACACATAACTGTTGTCATTAAAAGTTCCATACAACAACTGTACATTTGTCGTTGAAAACGCCGATAAATTGGATACAAACAAAATGATTAAAAGTGATTTTTTCATGGCTCTCTCGTAATTTGGGGTTTTGTATTATAGCAATATTCCATAGAAACAAGCGCTAAAGCAACTCTTTTAGTCTGCGTTTGGAGTACCACCACAAATAAATTCCCGATGACAAGATGATGGCGTCGAGACCTAGCCAAATAGAGTGGATTTCAAAGTCAAAAAAACTAAAGACGCTAAACAAAATTATTGGCGCGATTACTTGTCTGTAGACGCTTATGGGGAAGATGATGGATGGTTTTTTGATTCCTTGGAGCATTGAGAGATAGATAAAGATGAGAACGAAACCGTAAAAAGCGAAACCGCAAATACGCAAATAGAGAAGGCTTTGTTGCATGACGATTTTGTCGTCCGTGAGAAAAGACGCGAGCGAGTCTCCCAAGACGTAAAAAGAGAGGATGCCGACGCTGCTCATGATGAAGCCGTACTTGATGGCGAGGTTTGTCGCTGGAGCTATGCGTTTGTAGAGTTTCGCGCCGTTGTTTTGCGAAACTATGGTGAGAGTGGCTATGCCAAGACCGACAACCGGCATGAGAAAAATTTGTTCTATCCTCATTCCAACGCCAAATCCGGCGACGGCTTCTTTGCCAAATGGCGCTACGAAATAAGTGATGACGTACATTCCAAACGCCATCATAAACATGTTCATGCTAGGTCCAAAACCCTGTTTGAGCAACTCCTCCATAATTTTAAAGTCTAAGGTGAAATTTTTAAATCCAGACCAAAGTTTCGTTTGACGCAGTTTGTAAAAAAGATACGTCATCGTGGTAAATTCTGAAATGATGGTCGCGAGAGCGATGCCCACAACGCCAAAATGTAAGTAGTTCACAAAAAGGTGATTAAGCGCTATGTTTAAAAAGGCGGTTACAATCAATACGTTTCTAAACGAAACGGTGTCTCCGGTCGCGTTTAGCAGAGCGTTGAAAAAAAAGGAGCCTATGAAGAATAGGGTGGCGTAAAGTATGGCGTTTACGTAGTTGAGCGTTTGCGTGGCATAACTTGGATCGCCGAGAGCCTCGATAAGATACGGCACGCTGATGATTCCAAAAATGGATAAAACAAAAGATAAAATTAACGCGAACACAATGCCGTTGAGGGCTATTTGTTGCGCTTTAGATACGTTTTTTTCGCCAAAGGCGTTTCCAACCAAAGAGGTAAGCGCCTCGCTCATGCCGATGGCGATGGCTAAAATCATAAAAAATATGGAAGCCGAGAGTGAAAGGGCGGCTAGAGCTTGCGTTGAAATCATTCCCGCGAAAAAAGTGTCCGTCACATTGAACATCGTGTGAAAAAAATAACCGGTAATCGCCGGAATGGAAAGTTTTATGAGGTGCGTTTTGATGGAACCTATCGTCAAGTCAGTGTGCATTTATCTCTTTTATGTAGAATGTTGAGAAGATTATAACTTATTATAAATAAAGTAAAAGGTTTAAAATGCAATACAGATACATAGGCAAAAGTGGATTAAGAGTGAGTCCGATATGTTTGGGCACCATGACGTTTGGCACGCAAACTCCGGACGAGAAAATGGCGTTCGCCATCATGGACAAGGCCTATGAGGCGGGAGTGAACTTTTACGACACGGCGGAGCTTTACCCAGTGCCGCCTTCGGGCGAATTGGCGGGAATCACCGAAGAGATGGTGGGGCGATGGCTCAAGACAAAACCTCGCGATAGCGTGATATT
>CALDOC010000148.1 GCA_937914675.1 uncultured Sulfurimonas sp. | reverse complement strand
AACCTCTATTAAGAGTCGACGCGACAGGCAAGTTTAATAAAAAAGGTCAATTCGCTCCAGTTAGCTGGAAACGAGCGTTTGACGAAATGGAAACAAACATCAGAATCGCGCTCAAACATGGTGGACCTGAGAGCGTTGGCATATTCGCGTCTGGACAGTACACCGTCATGGAAGGTTACGCGGCTCAAAAAATGATGAAAGCGGGATTTCGTTCAAACGCGATAGATCCAAACGCCCGTCACTGCATGGCGTCCGCCGTTGTCGGATTTTACCAAACTTTCGGGATTGACGAACCATCTGGTTGTTACGACGATATTGAACTTACGGACACGGTTATATCTTGGGGCTCGAACATGGCGGAGATGCACCCTATTCTTTGGTCGCGAGTAACGGATAGAAAACTTTCAGACCCTGAGAAAGTAAAAATCATCAGTTTACAAACGTACACGCACAGAACGTCAGATTTAGCTGACACTGAAATCATATTTACTCCAAACACCGACCTTGCTTTATGGAACTACATAGCGAGAGAGATCGTGTATAACAATCCAAAAGCCATTGATTGGGATTTTGTAAAAAAACACATAGTTTTCGCAACTGGTCCCGTGAATATAGGTTATGGACTTAGACGCGCTGGAGAAAAATCCATCACTCCCGTCAATCCTGATGGAAGCGCTGGAAAGTATAGCGCGCAAGAGATGGAAATCATCAACAAAGAGATGAGTACAAAAGTTTCAGAGATGGAAGGTCCCGCCTTAGAACCGTATGGTTATAAAGCTGGCGACACGATGAATCATACCGCTGGCACTTTAGGTCACTGGGAAATATCTTTTGAAGAGTATAAAAGATCTTTAGCTCCTTATACTTTAGAGTACGTAGCCAAGATCGCAAAAGGCAATCCTGACGAGAGCATGGAAAGCTTCGCGGCGAAACTACAACAACTAGCTGATTTATACATAGAAAAAGATAGAAAAGTCGTATCTTTTTGGACTATGGGAATGAACCAACACACTCGTGGAACTTGGGACAACACCTTGGCTTACAACGTTCACTTTTTACTAAACAAACAAGCTCGTCCAGGTTCTGGCGCATTCTCGCTAACCGGTCAACCATCGGCTTGTGGAACGGCTCGTGAAGTTGGCACGTTTACTCACCGTCTTCCAGCCGACCTTATGGTCGCAAATCCAGCGCATAGAAAAATCGCCGAGAAAAAATGGATGATTCCCGCCGACACTCTCAATGGCGTTGGAAAACAACACATCATGAAGATTCATCGAGACATAGAAGACGGACTTATCAAGTTTGCATGGGTGAACGTTTGTAACCCTTATCAAGACACGGCAAGCGCGACTCATTGGATTAAAGCGGCTCGCGAGATGGACAACTTCATCGTGACAAGCGATGGTTATCCAGGCATCTCCGCTAAAGTTTCAGACCTAATCTTGCCAACGGCCATGATTTATGAAAAATGGGGCGCTTATGGAAACGCGGAACGCAGAACGCAACACTGGAGACAACAAGTCCTTCCGGTAGGCGATTCCATGAGCGACACTTGGCAATGGGTGGAGCTTTCAAAAAGATTTACCGTTGACGATTTGTGGGGAGCTTACGCGCCATCGGGACCGAGAACAACTCCTCTAGCGGACGTAAGAGAAGCCGCGTATAAAATGGGCTACAAGGGCGACACGACTATGTATGAAATCCTTTTCGCAAACAGCGTCGCAAAATCTTACAAACTTGATCAAAACGATCCAATTCAAAAAGGTTACGACAACTCCGAGGGTTATGGCGACAGCAGAAACGTCGTCGGTAGTGATGGAAAAGTGTTTAACGGTTACGGCTTTTTTATTCACAAATATCTATTTGAAGAGTACGCCGCGTTTGGTCGTGGACATGGTCATGATTTGGCTCCATTTGATATTTATCATAAAGTTCGTGGACTCAAATGGCCGGTTGTCGATGGAAAAGAAACGCCTTGGAGATTTAACGCCAAGTATGACCCTTACGCCGCCAAAGAGACAAAAGGCACGGACGACGAGTTCGCGTTTTATGGAACTATCGCCAAAGCGCTTTCTCAAGGCGATTTAACTCATGTTACAGACCCGGCGAAGAAATCTCTAAAAAATAAAGCCAAAATATTCGCGCGTCCGTACATGGATCCTCCAGAAATGCCAGACGCGGAGTTTGACACTTGGTTGTCAACTGGTCGAGTTTTAGAACATTGGCATTCGGGAACTATGACTATGCGCGTGCCTGAACTCTATAGAGCCGTTCCAGAAGCGTTATGTTACATTCATCCAGAGTACGCAAAAGAGAAAGGTTTGGTTCAAGGCGGACTAGCATGGGTCGAGTCTCGTCGTGGACGAGTTAAAGCTCGCGTTGAGACTCGTGGAAGAAACAGACCTCCAAAAGGTTTGGTGTTCGTTCCTTGGTTTGACGAGCGCGTGTTTATAAACAAAGTTGTTTTAGACGCGACATGCCCTATGTCAAAGCAGACCGATTATAAAAAATGCGCCGTTAGAATCTATAAAGCGTAAATAAAAGGGAATCTATTTTGAGTCAAGATACGCCAAAAGATAAAAAAGAACCGATTAGCGATAGAAGAAAATTTATCTTTAACATGGCGCGCGGCGTAGGGATTGCTACGCTTGGCGGGTTTGTATGGAGCGCTTAC
>CALDOC010000147.1 GCA_937914675.1 uncultured Sulfurimonas sp. | reverse complement strand
TTTACTTCTTTAAAGTGATTTCTTAGTACTTAAGCCCTAAAGGCTTGAGCACTTTATTTATATTTTTAATCTGAAGGTTTTTGTTTCTACACCACGAAGGCGCTAGAAGCGAGTCGTCGTCAATTCCCGCGGTGACCCTCTGAACCGAGACGTTTTGAGGTTTCATTTGTATGGATTTTACCAACACGTCGAGATACTCTTCTTCGCTTATGGGAGTAAATTCGCCGCGAGTAAACTCGTTTGCGAGAGCGGTGCGTTTGACTACGTAAAGAGGGTGATATTTTACAGAATCTATGCCCCATTCGTAAGCCGCTTTAGAAGTTTCAAGCATCATCTCTTGCGTTTCGCTCGGCAAACCAAAGATAAGATGCCCACAGACGTTTAAACCTGCTTTTTTAGACTTGATTATCCACTCTTTTACGTTGGCGCTGTCATGCCCGCGATTTATTCTTACGAGCGTTTCATCGTAAACGGATTGAATCCCAAACTCTATCCATATCTCTTTCGTTTCGCTGAGTTCGCTGAGATACTCTAAAGTCTCTTGCGTTATGCTATCCGAACGAGTCCCAATGCTAAGGCCGACCACGTTTTCAAAGGAGAGAGCTTTTTGATAAAGAGCTTTTAAAGTTTCAAATGGGGCGTAAGTGTTTGTGAACGATTGAAAGTAGACTAAAAACTTTTGCGCTCCATACTCTCTTTTTTGTCGTTTGGAAATCGCGTTGAACTGATACTCTAGTTGTTGGAGTTGTTTGTCCAAAAAGGGATTTTCGACAGAGTTTAAGTTTAAATGAAAGCCTTTTAGCGCTTGAACCGCGTCCGTGCTTGCGCTAAAAGAGTCGTTTTCACAAAAAGTGCATCCACCTTTGGCCACGGTCCCGTCTATGTTTGGACAAGTGAAACCCGAGATGTTTATGCCTACTTTGTAAATTTTAACGTCAAATTTATTTTTTAAGTAGCTACCATACGTATAAATTTGTTGCATTAAACTATGTATTTACCCGTAAAACAAGCTGTACAGTACTTCTCTTCGGTTATATTGGAGTTGACGCTTCTTAGAAGAGTTTCTTCGGTAAGATAGGCTAAAGAGTCGGCTTCAATGTAATCGCAAATTTCTTGATTCGTCATGTTCGCCGCGATTAGCTTGTCTTTGCTAGGAGTGTCAACGCCATAAAAGCAAGGATCGGTCGTTGGAGGAGAGGAGACTCTCATGTGAACTTCACTCGCGCCGGCTTCTTTTAGCATTCTGATAATTCTTCTTGAAGTTGTTCCTCGAACGATGGAATCATCAACAACGATAATGCGTTTGCCTTTGATAATGTCAGTCATTGGAGATAATTTCATTTTTACTTTTAAGTCGCGCATCTCTTGAGTAGGCTCGATAAAGGTTCTTCCTATATAGTGGTTTCTCATGATGCCCATCTCGTAAGGTATTCCACTTGCTTGCGAATAGCCGATGGCAGCTGGAACGCCACCATCGGGAACGGGTATCACTAAATCGGCTTCAACAGGTTGTATTCTGGCTAACTCTTGACCCATGTTTTTTCTTGTTTGATATACTGATTGACCAAATACATGGGAGTCTGGACGCGCAAAATATACGTATTCAAATATGCAGTGTTTAGGGGTTGGCTCAAAAACTTTTATGCTCTTTGGCTCTTCGCCTTCTTCAAAAATAAGCAGTTCTCCCGGTTCGACGTCTCTTATGTAAGTCGCGCCAACAAGGTCAAAAGCGCATGTTTCACTAGCGACTATATAACCGCCAAACGGCAACTTTCCAAGACTTAAAGGACGAAAGCCATGACGATCGCGCATGGCGAACATCTTCGTTCTACTCAAAAACACAAGTGAAAAAGCGCCTTCGATCCTCTGAACGGCGTCAATGATTCTGTCGATGAGTTTCTCTTTTTCACTTTTTGCAATCAAGTGAATAAGATTTTCAGTGTCCATAAAAGTTTGAAAAATTGCCCCTTTTTTGATAAGGGCGTTTCTGACTTCTTCCGCGTTCGTGAGATTGCCATTATGCACAATCGCCATTTCACCTAAATCATATCTGGCGAAGACTGGTTGAGCGTCAAGTATGGAGTCGTCTCCAGCGGTTGAGTACCTTGTGTGACCAATGGCGTTGTTACCACTTAGCGTAGCAAGATTTTTCTCATTAAAAACGCGCATGACAAGACCGCGATTTTTTATGGTATGAAGTTTTTTCCCATCGGAAGAGCTGATTCCAGCCGCTTCTTGACCACGATGTTGAAGAGCGTGAAGAGAGAAGTAAGCTAACTTGGACGCATCTTCGCAACCATAAATTCCAACAACGGCACATTTTTCGTTCATATTTTCGAGCAAGATAAAATCCTTAGACTACTGTAGTTAAATAATATCGCAATTATACTCAAAATATCTATAATTAAAATGAAAGGGATTTGAATTAGTTTTAAGATTAAAGTTTACGTGTTGGAACAAATTTTGCTACACTTTCATAAATTATTCCAATTAATAGGTCGGATTTATGGATATTGCGTTACGTAACAATCTTATTCTCATCACGACAGGATTTGAAACTTTAAATACTGGATGGATGAAAGAGTTTTTAAATCATCACTCTCGTGGTATGTTGTTTTTGCCAAAAGCGGTGTTAGTCTTTAGAAATGAGACTCTTACGGACATAAGAGAGGAATTTTTAAGCAAATTGAGTAGGTATCACGCTTCAAAACATGAGTTTCCTCATCAGTTTTTTCTACGTTCAATGTTGAAGTATGGAACGCAGCCCATCAAAATAGAACTTGACAAACTAGAAGAACCTCAAAACGTTAAAGTGAATCTCTATGCTTATGACAGAAACACGGTGTTGATTTCACTAGATTATCCAAACGCATGGGTGATTAGTTATTTACGCTCTCAGCTTGAAGTCTACATAGAAAAAGGCACGGACGTCTCTTTGGTGATTGACGTTTCCGATTACAAGGCGAAGGCGAGACTTGAACGCGCGCTTAACAAACGTCATATATTGCATTATCAGATTCAATACTCTTATGATAATCATTTTATGTCCAAACTATACAGTGATTTCGCCAACTTTAGTTTTGGGGACTTATGCGATGATAATAAAGAGGATGAGCGTACGATGTTTTACACGGTATTGGAGTGTCCTGTCGGAGCTTCTCAAGACGCATTAAAAAAGAGTTACAAAAAACTTACAAAAGTCTACCATCCCGATAAAATTTTTAATGATAGTCCGGATATGGTAAAACACTACACTCGAAAGTTTCAACTTCTTCAAGAAGCGTATACCGCGTTAAGAGTGCTTAGTTAATAAAATTTTCTATGAGTTTTTCTTTGGAACTTGATTTGACTAACGCTTGAAAGTCTTCGCTGCTGTATAGGGCGAGTTCTTTGCCTCTCATTTGCATCAACTCTTTTGAAAATCCTCTTTTTGAAAAAAAGATGATTTGAGTGGGCGTTATATGAAGTTTTTCACATTTTTCATAGAGTTTGCGTAACTCTTTTTTGTTAAGTTTGTGATTTTTCCATTTACATTCAGCTACGTATATTTTCTCATCAACAGTGATTGTCAATATGTCTATTTCAATGTCGGCGTCCCAATAACTGCCAGAACTCGCTATTTGAGAATCTCTTAAATTGTAATTGAGCAAAACTTCCGACAACTCTTCAAATACTAAACTAGTGTAACTATTGTGTTTTTCTTGAAAATTTTCAAGCACTTTTTTGAAATTTCCATTTTGAACGTTGCGTATTTGTGGAGCTATAAAATAGAACCAAAATCTTACAAAGGGGTGGGAGAAAAGAACTTTATGAGATATGCGATGCCTAGAGTCTCGTCGTTTGAGCTTTGCGCTTGGATTCTCGTCCCTAGGATTTTTTTCGCGAGAGTACTCCATTTGAATCAAGCCAACCTCTTGCAAGTAGTTCAGAGCGGCTCCTCCATTTCCATTGTTGAGTCCGGCTTTGTTAAAGGCGGAAAATATTCTTCTGTCTCCTACCGCCAAGGCTTGAAGCAGTCGTTTGTTGTTTGGCTCATTTAAGGTAAGTCTCTCTATGCGTTCGTTTAAAAGCTCGAAATTATCAAGTATGATGGTTTTGATGAGTTCCTCTATGGGTTTTGAGGTGTCTATGTCCCAGCCAAGACCGCCAAAAACAGAGAAGTAAGAGATTTGAGTCTCCATGTCGTCTGGATAATTTCTAAAGTAAAAAGAGCGAAATTGCTCTATGAGTTTCGAATTTGTCATAAAATATTGTAGCGTATTAAAGAGTGGATTGACTACATTTCACTAGCAAACTTTATAGTATCTATTCCATACTTCTCTCGCAACTCATGGACGTGGTTTGTAAGGTTGCGCATCTTTGTTTCCTCTTCGAAGCCTATGAGCGACAACTCTTTTTTAGAATCTCTTGTAAAACTAGAACAGTTAACGCTAAGTCTTATGACATGAAGTCGCTTGTGGGTGTCCGCTTCTTTAAACAGCCGTAGACAAAGGGCGTCAAATTTTTTCTCTGTAAATATTTCGGCTAAAGATATGTTTTTGTGGGATGATTGGTTGAGTTCGTAAGATACGCTCAGATGGTAAACAGTTGGGATTACATGTAATTTTAGTATGGCGAAGTTAAGATGTCGAGCTAGTACATGGACTCTTCGTTTGAGTTCTTCTCTGTCAAATAGCGGATCAAAAGTTCTCGAAATTCCGATGGATTTTCTTTTGTGACTTGTGACTATTGGCGCGTCGCTGAGTCCACTCACTCTTTTGTAGAGTTCTTTTGCGTAGGGACCCCAAGATTCGACAGTGCCTCTCCTCGCTCTTAAATCGCCAAGAGTGTGAATATGCACGGAGTGCAATCTTTCTTTCATGCTTTTTCCAACGCCCGCAAAATTTTCAACTTTTATGGGGTTTACGAAGCTGTCGAAATTGCGCGCGTCAATCGTTTTGCAGCCAAAGGGTTTGGCGTAAGTGGTGGCTAACTTTGCGATGTATCTACTCTTTGCCGCTCCAATGGAGACGGGAAGATTTAACTCTCGTTTGATTTCAAGACGAAGATTGTCAATAAACGAGGGAATCTCCTCATCTTCGACCCAACCGCTTAAATCGCCATAAAATTCATCTATGCTCGCTTGTTCAATAAGCGGAATTTTTGTTTGCAAAAACTCATGAAGCTCATGTGAGAGTTTTTGATAGAGCGACATGTTTGGCGCTTTGACGATGAGGCGAGGGCAAAGTTGCAGAGCTTCTTTGATGCTCATGGCCGTCTTGACGCCAAACGCCCGCGCTTCATAACTAGAGGTCGTTAATATCCCGCGAACTTTTCCATCGCTATCTTTAAAAGCGTCCATATCGTCGTCTTTTGCTTCATACGCTTTATAAAAAGTAGGCACAAAAGAACCAGCGTTCTCAAAGTTTAGCGTTTGATTTTTTGAGTCTTTACTAAAAATTTTCGTATCGCTTCTCCCTCCAATGGCGATAGCTTTGCCTTCAAGGGAAGGATCGGCAATTCTAGCGGCGCTTGCAAAAAAGCAATCTATATCTAT
>CALDOC010000146.1 GCA_937914675.1 uncultured Sulfurimonas sp. | reverse complement strand
TCACTCGCGGCTCCCGCTCTGATGTTTTACCTCATAGCCTACTTTTTGAGTTCGGTGGGCGCCTTCGGTATTCTTAGCTTTTTGGCGTCGCAAGAAAAAAAACAGATGAGCTACGAAGATTTTGAGGGTTTCGCCGACGAGAGGCCTTACATGGCGTTGATGATGAGTATCTTTATGCTTTCTCTCGCGGGCTTTCCATCCACCATAGGCTTTTTGGGCAAATTTTACATCTTCACGGCGGCCATAGAATCGGGCCAAATTTTACTCGCCGGACTTGGAATACTTACCGCGTTCATGTCGGTTTACTACTACTTCAAACTCATCGCCATGATGTACTTTTACTCGTCGAGTAAAGAGAAAAAAAAGCTTCCCATCAACGTAAGCACGATGCTCATAGCCATGATGGCGCTCATTATCGTCTGGGGAGGAATTGGGACTTCGCTTATCTCTTTTGTTCCGGGAGCGGATGGTTTTATCGAGATCGCCAAACAAGCAATCGCTTCTTTGCAATGATAGTCGATTTGTAACCAAGATAAGATAAACTTTTAAAAAAGGAAATGATATGTATTTTAAAAACGTAAAAGTAAAAGACAAGGTTTATGGCTTGGTTTTTGGCGCTGGAAAAGTCACGGAAGTTTTTGACAATTCTCATTATAAAATCATGGTTTCATTTAAAAATGGTCATGAAATTCCATACACCGAAGATGGAATTCCAGGATGGGGGAACTTTAAAAGTCAGACCCTGTTTTACAAAGAGGACGTCGATTTGACCGACGTTGATTTCGCGCCGGTAAACAAAGTTTTAACGCCTAAAAAAATCATAAAGCTTCGTGAAAAAAAGAAACTCGAGACGAGACTGCCTTCTGGGATATGGATGGATTGTTCAAAATGCATGAAACAGTACATCGAAGACGCGCTCGAAGCGGAAAACTATCACTTGTTTAGAAAAAAGTTAAAAAGCTAAACTCTTTCCTATGGCGTCGGCCATCATTTCGTACCCTTTGGCGT
>CALDOC010000145.1 GCA_937914675.1 uncultured Sulfurimonas sp. | reverse complement strand
CCAACGTCCAGTAAAAATTGGGAGCTAAAAAAAAGTCTATCTTCATAAAAATAGTTGAGTTGTAACTCTTAATAATCAACGTCATTAAAATAACAAAGAGTACGGAGTTACCAAAGAAAAATATATAAATCAACATCTCTATTGTATCACCAAAGTAATAAGAAAATAGCACTATTAAAGCGTATGAGACGAAGTACGTCCACACAACGCCGTTGTAGTACTTCAAACTCGCCGCTAAAATACTTGATATCCACACGCCGCAAAGAATCAAAAAAGTTGATACTACTCCAACTATGAAGATTAAACTCTGCTCTTGAAATACCCATAAATAAAATGGTATTACTACGGGCAGACCTAAACCCCAAGCCATAAATATCGCGCCAAAATAAGAGGGTAAAATTTCATCTTCTTTATGAGTAAAAATCAAATCCGCCACAAAACGAGTAAAAGGCAACTGCAAAATACCCGTGATAATAAGGCTGGAAGCTAAAGCGATGGCGTAAGTGATAACGACTTGAAATCTAAAAGCGTCGCTTGTTTCACCTAAATTCGCTAGATTTATAAATCCAACTAAAACAATGGCGACAATCGAAATAATCCAAGGTCCGGAACTTAGTATCGCCGAGTAGCCATAAACCTTCGTTAAAGAGAGTAGTCTATCCTCTTTTAAGATTTTTCTGAGTTCAAAACCTATTCCCGCCATTACAGATTCCTGTTTAAAGTTTTTTTTGAAAAGCTATTGATAGCAAATCTTTTCATCATGACTCTTGGATATGGCGGATTCTTTGGAAAGTAAAAAGGAAAAACTTTCTCTTTTAACTCATCCCAAGTTATATCTTTCGCTTCGTCGTATATGTCTTTATAATCTTTTAAAAAGAGTTCTTGTCTGTAGTACTTTTCAACCCTTGCTAGCCCCGCCTCTTGCGCTCTATTCCAATCACCATTTTCAAAGTTAAGCAGTCTTTCGTATTCTGTCGCAAGCGCTTCAGGATTCGCTATGCCCGTAATGGCGCCGGCCAATCCTATTCGAATGTCTTCTTCATCGATAGCGCCCTCTATAAGGTTTCTACAACTTCCAACGTCCGTCGCCACGCAAGGCACCCCGGCCGCGAATCCTTCAAGTATTACCAGTGGCATTCCCTCACTAATGGAAGAGAGCGTTTGAAGAGCTGATTTTGGAAGAATTTTTTTAATGTCGCTATGACCAAAAAGTTTAATTTTATCTCCATTGTCTTCAATCTCTTGAGCTGTCAAATCGCTTTTGTTTCCATTAAATACCTGTAACTTGGCTTTTAATCCAAGCGATATCGCCATCTGTTGACACTCCGTCACGTATTCAACGTCTTCCTCAACCGCTCCAACGATCCATCCCTCTATCGCCGGAACTCTCAAAGACGCAATCTTAATGGCTCTGATAAATGTTTTT
>CALDOC010000144.1 GCA_937914675.1 uncultured Sulfurimonas sp. | reverse complement strand
ATAAAGATTTTGCTCTTGACTCAAAAAGCATATCTAAACTTGCTAGTCGTGGGCTTCCTCTTGAATCACTCAAATCACAAATAACGGAAAGTATAGATCTTTTCATAGAACTCTCGCGCGCTCAAGGCTTAAATATCATAAAAAATCAGGGTAACTTTTTTTTCGACACAAAGTATATAGATATTAAAGACGCGGAATTTTGCATTGTAGACATCGAGACAAATGGTTCTAAAATAGAGAAACACCAGATTATAGAAATTGCCGCCGTCAAAGTAAAAAATGGAAGAATTACAGATACGTTCGAGTCTTTAGTTTACACAAAAGAGATTAATCCACATATCTCAGCCATAACTGGCATCTTTGTGGAAGACACAAAAGACGCGCCAGAGCTTAAAACTGTCATGATGGAGTTTAAACTATTTTTAGACGACGCTATTTTTATAGCTCATGACGTAAAGTTTGACTATAATTTTATATCTTTAAGTATGCAAAAAATTGGTTTGGAGCCTCTCCTCAACAGAGCTTTATGCTCATTAGCGCTAGCTGAGAGGACAATTGTATCCTACAGATACGCTCTGTCATACCTAAACGACACATTAACGCTTAATCCAAACGCAACGCACCACAGAGCCATGAGCGACGTTATGACAACCTATGGACTCTTTTTATTATCAATGAAAAGTTGTGAAGAAAATTTGAATAACGTAGAAGATTTAATTAAGTTCTCAAAGACCGCGTCTAGATTAAAACGTCCTAAGTTTGATCCGTTTCGTGAAGAAGAAACGGAAAAGTCATAATTATCTTATTCCGAAAAAGCGCCTGGTTTAGTGAGTTTAGCGTATCTAGCGTCCATTCTTTCAGCTTCACTCATTTCATTAAGTTTAGACAAGCTTTCTAAAAAATATTCTTTAATAGCGCTAGCCGCGCCTTCTTTATCTCTATGCGCGCCAATCAATGGCTCATTGATAATATCATCAATTAACTCTAATTCAAGTAAATCACCACTAGTAATTTTCATCGCGTTAGTCGCCACTTCCACCTTTTTAGGGTCATTCCATAAAATTGCGGAACATCCCTCGGGAGAGATCACGCTAAACACAGAGTATCGCATCATTGCAAATTTATCAGCAACGCCAATCGCTAAAGCGCCAC
>CALDOC010000143.1 GCA_937914675.1 uncultured Sulfurimonas sp. | reverse complement strand
CAGGCGTTCGTTATATGCATCAAATGGACAATGGCGGTGGAGCGATCGGTGGAGCTAGTTTAACTGGTGAGTTAGGAAGAGATAAAACTCCTGCATCTAATTTAGGATATAAAGACAGATATACTCTTGATAGCTCGCTTGCTATGGCTCGTTTAGTGCTTAAAGCAGGTGCCTTAAAAGCACAAATAGCTTATTCTGCTGTAGGAGATGAAGCTGATATAGTAGCTCCATGGAGAGGTTTTCCAACTGGTGGATATACTCGTGCTATGGCTCAGTATAACTGGAGAGCAAATACTAAAACAACTGCAGCTGAAGTTCATTATGATTTTAATAAAGCAGGTTTAATTCCAGGATTTAGTGCAATGGCTCGTTACGCTATGCAAAACTTTGATGAAGCAAAACAAGCTGGTGGTGTTCAAGCAGATAGCAATATCTTGCATATGGATTTTATTGAAAATATCACAAAAGATTTTTCTGCAAAGTTACGTATAGGTTTGGTAAGTGCTGATGATCGTGTAAAAGTTGGTGCTGGTGATAAAGATTCATACAACGAATATCGTTTTGAATTAAACTACCTGTTTTAAAAATATAAAAGGAGTTATGCTTTGAAGTCACTTGCTTTTTTAATAATAAATTTTCAAATTCTCCTCGCATTTAACTATTCTCTGGAGCCCAAGAACGTTGGCGCAGCAACACAATGTTTCTTTGGGTTACCTCAAGTGATGGATGAGCATAACAACGGAAATATTTCAAATTCATGTTTTGTTAACATGGGGACTAGCTATCTTGTGATAGATAGCGGTCCTTCATACTCTTACGCTAAAGAGGCGTACGATAAAATTAAAATGATAAAAAATCTTCCAATCTCTTACGTTGTCAACACGCACGTGCATGATGATCATTGGTTGGGAAATAGTTACTATAAAGAGATAGGCGTAGAAATTGTAGGCTCATCCGAGTTTAAAACGCTTCCAATTCTTGAGAAAACGAGAATGCAAATGAAAATATCTAAAGACGCTTATGAAAAAACAACGCAAACCTATCCTGAAGTATTTGTAGAAAAAGAGAAAATTTTAGAAATAAATGGAGAAAAAGTTTATATAAAAAGTGTAAATAAAAAAGCTCACACTCGTAGTGATCTTTTCATTTATATACCAAGTAAAAAAATAGTTTTTGTAGGCGATTTGGTTTTTAACGAGAGGCTGCCTTCCATAAGAGATGGCGACGTATCGGGTTGGTTAAAAGCTCTTGAAGAACTTAAGTCCATGGACGTTGATTATATCGTTGGAGGCCATGGGAGCGTCGTTAGTAAAAAATCGGTTGATTTTACGTATAACTACTTAAAAACGTTAAAAAAAGAAGTTTCTATTTTAATGGAAGAGGGCGAAGAAATAGGTGACGTTGTCAACAAAGTAAAGATGCTAGAGTATAAAGACGTAAACTTTTATGATTCCATGCATAGACAAAACGTGGAGCAAGCCTATAGAATGTTGGAGTGGGAAAATGAATAAAGTTGTAAGTACGTTGATCTTGAGCGTTGTGTCGTTATGGGGAGTTGAGTTTCACTCCTATGAAGAGGCCTTAAAGTTACAAAAAATAAGCAAAAAAACCATTATGGTTGACATTGTAAGAACGCATTGTCGCTATTGTGAAGACATGAATAAAAAAGTACTGCAAGATCCTGAATTTGCCAAATGGCTCGACGCAAAATTTATCAGCGCTAGAATAAATCTCGATAATGAAAAGATACCAGAGGGGATGAGAGTTGATTTTACTCCAACTTTTTATTTTGTCAATCATAAACATAAAATTGTTAAAAGAGTCCCCGGTTCATGGACGATTCAGGATTTTAAAGATTTAACCGAGAAAATAAAATGACGCGTTTTATACTAATTTTACTCAGTTTGTTTATTATGTCGTTCGCTGATACGGAGTTTGCGGAACCTAAGCCATCGATTGACAACCCAAGAAAAATTATTTTTTCCGTGACGGAGGATTCTCCACATGCGCTTGATCATATCTTAAGCACTGCGAACAACGTCCTAAAATATTATGGACCTGAAAAGGTACAAATGGAAATCGTTGCGTACTCTAAGGGAATTGAAGTGTTGTTAAAGAGTAACAAAGTAACAGCGCAAAGAGTAGACACTTTAATGCAATACGACGTTGAGTTTGTAGCATGTGGAAACACCATGAGAACTAAAAACATTAAAGAAGAGGACTTGGTTGAAGGTAGCGTTGTCGTAACGGCTGGAGTAGTTGAATTGCTTGAGCGAGTTAAAAGCGGTTGGATGTATATCAAACCATAAAAACTCAATTTTAAAAAAGGAAAAAAAATGATAAAAAGAGTAATAGTCCTAGTGACCTTGTTGTTTGCGTTTGTCGGCGCGAATGAAAACATAGTGGTATATAAGGTAGAGAATAAGGACCATTCCATTTCAGCGCAAACCATAGCCGCGGGATTGGAAAAGCATGGTTACGTCGTTTCTAAAAATCAAGATATGAATGGTCCATACGTAACGCAATTTGGCAAGAGTACTTTTCATAGTTATAACTTAATGTCGGTATATCATCCAGAATTTGCAAAAAATAGCGTTCTAAAATCAATGAGAGCCGGAATTTTCGTTCCATTTTCCGTCGGCGTTTATCAAAGACAAAATGACGATAGTTTGTATGTGGCGTTGTTGAGCGCTAAAGCGCAACAGAGAATACTAAACATTGAAGATAAATTATATGCTCAATTAGAAGAGCTTAACAAAAAGACAATCAAAAATATCTTGCCAAACGCAGAGATAAGCGTTTTAGATTACGAGTCAACCAAAACGGATAAAAGTTTTTATACAACATACAGTTTTGAGATTGATGACGAAGACGCGCTTCAAGAGTATGACAATATGATGATGGGAATGCAAGGAAATATGAAAATGGCTGGTTTCGTCGTTGCTAATTACATTAACTATAATGAAGAGTTGCAAGATAACGACGTCAATGATTATCTATTTTTCCACTCATTTTCACTATGTAAGCTCAAAGTCATATACGAGTTGTCTAAAAAAACTCCAGAAGCGGGAGCGTTCGCTCCATGTACGATGATAATCTATCATAAGAAAGGAAGTAATAAAACTGAGATAGTTTCACTAAATATTAATGGTCTTATATCCATACTCGCTTTAAAAGATAAGAGTTTAGTTGATATGTTGGAGAAAACTCAATCTGAAATGATTTCAATCATTAAAGATTCGAGTGAATAAAAATGAAAAAAATATTATTAATATTAGCTTTTTTCACTTTTGCGTCAGCGAATGAAGAGAGCGTAAAAGTAGTCTATGATTTGACTACTCCAGAAGTCGAGGTTTTTCAAAAAAAAATATTGGGTGGCATAGCGGCAAATAAAGCGCATTATGAGGGCAAACTCCAAGAGATTGAAGTCTCCGTTATGATTCATGGCGGGGCGTATAGATTTTTTCTCAAAGATTTGCAAAAGTCCGTTTACAAAGATGATAAAAAACTTGCAAACGTATTTTCAGAGTTGAAAAAAAGAATAGCGACTATGTCGGACATGTATAACGTTGAATTTCTTATATGCAAATCGGGTATGAAAGCTCATCACATAAACGATGAGGACGTGGTAGATTTTGTAAAGATAGTTCCCAACGCGAGCATAGGCTTAATTGACAAGCAAAATGAAGGTTTCGCTTACGTTCCCGTTAGAGATTGAAGAAGCCCTAAATCTTCATAAAATATTCATATTGGAACGCTATACTTTCGCTAAATTTAAGATAAGGTGAAGATATGAAGACGTTAACAAAGATTTATATTGTCATGATTTTAGGATTGAGTTATTTAAACGCGGGCGATTTTTTAATGCCCGATCAAGCGTTTAAGCCCTATGCAAAAATCAATGACAAAACAGAGATAGAAGCGGGTATTGTTTTAGGTAAGAGCATTTACCTATATGAAAAAAAATTAAAAGTAGAGATTGTTGACGGTCATGGCGTCTCTGCAAGTGAGACAATATCCCCTAAATCGGTCAAACACGATGACGATTTAGTCTTTTTCCAATCACCAAATTTTATACTGCGCTTAGTAAAAGAAGAGGGTGTCCAAGGCACTCGCGACGTTGAAGTGAAAATATCTTATCAAGGTTGTTCCGACGCCGGTTTGTGTTATGAGCCTAGTGAAAATAGTTACACTTTACAAGTCGATAGCTCAAAACTTCAAGTCGCTTCAGCGCCTGTAATCTTAGAATCTTTAGGTCTTGGTTCGCAAACAAACAAAGCTATAGCGGAAGAAAAATCAGAGACTGATTCCATCGCCGATACGATAAAATCAGGAAACGTCTTCATCATACTTCTTACTTTTTTTGGATTTGGTCTTCTTTTGGCCATGACTCCTTGCGTCTTTCCTATGATACCAATAATTTCAGGTTTGATTATTTCTCAGGGGAAGGGACTCACCACTAAAAAAGCGTTTGCCCTTTCCCTCGCTTACGTTTTGTCGATGGCTGTGGCTTATACCATAGCTGGCGTTTTAGCGGGACTATTTGGAGCGAATTTACAAGCCGCTCTTCAAACGCCATGGGTGGTTTATAGCTTCTCCTTCGTCTTTGTGGCACTCGCGTTTAGCATGTTCGGTTTTTATGAGCTCAAGCTTCCAGATAGATTTATCACAAAGGTAAGCTCCGCCGGTGGCAATAGTTCAGGTTTCATCGGAGTCGCGATCATGGGCTTCTTATCCGCTCTTATCGTTGGTCCATGCGTTGCCGCTCCTCTTGCCGGAGCGCTTGTTTACATAGGTCAAACTGGCGACGCGCTGCTTGGTGGAATGGCTCTTTTTTCTATGAGCATAGGCATGGGCGTTCCTCTTATCGTCGTTGGCGTAAGCGCTGGTAAGTTCATGCCTCGTCCTGGCGCTTGGATGACTATGGTTACCGCTATATTTGGAGTCATGATGCTAGGCGTGGCCATCTGGATGCTTGAGAAGATAGTCGACCCATCAATCACTATGATTTTATATAGTGTTTTAGGCATTGGTTTTTCGCTATTCCTTGGAGTCTTTGAGAAAAAAGGTCACTTTTTTCAACACAGCGTCGCCATGGTAATATTTATTTACTCCGTAGCGCTCTTTATAGGATTTTTGGCTGGCGCTTCTAGTATGACGCAGCCTTTAGGATTTTTAAAGGCGCAGAGCGTTACATACGCCGCTCAAACTCAGGTAAAGGAAGTGAAATTTAAACTGGTAAAATCCTTAGCGGAGTTAGACGCCATTTTAGAAGAGAACAAGGGCAAAAAAATCATGTTGGATTTTTCCGCCGATTGGTGCACTGCATGTAAAGAGTTTGAAGAAATTACGTTTGCGGACGCCGGCGTAAAAGCAAAAATGAGCGAGTTCGTGTTAATCCGAGCCGACGTTACCGATAATGGAAAAGACGAAAAAGCGTTAAGTAAAAAATATGGCATTTTTGGACCTCCCGCAATCATCTTTTTTGATAAAGATTTAGAGGTTAAAAAAGCTAAAACGATTATAGGTTTTATGGAGCCTTCCGAGTTCTTGTCCCATTTAAATAAATTATAGGGAAGTAAAATGAAAAGAATGTTATTAGTGGTGGTTTTTTTGACTACCACGCTATTTTCAAGTATGAATTGGGTAGGCGAACTAGAAGACGCTTATGACAAAGCGGAAAAAGAAAATAAAATAATAATGGTCATGTTGTCTCAAAAAGGTTGTCCCGCTTGTAAATACATGAAGGAGTCGGTGCTAAGGAATGAGAGCGTCATAAAAGTTTTTAACAAAAATTTCATAGCCGTTCATCTCGATATACATGAAGACTACGTGCCACTAGCACTAGAACATGTGGTTACGCCTACATTTTATTTTTTAAACGCGGATGAAAAAATACTAGGCGTTATTCATGGATCTAAAAATGAAAAAGATTTATTGGACGAGTTGGAAAAAGTGAAAGCTACTCTATAATCCTTGCAACGTTTTTAGAGCTTCCACTTTGAAGATAGGCTCTCAACTCTTGAGAGTCTTGCAAAAAATTATCCCTGTTATACTCTTTGAATGATTTTAAAAGATTTTCAACGGTGACGTCTTCTTGAATGAACTCAGGATGAATCTCTCTTTTGCAATGTTTTAAAAACATAATGTTACTCAACCCGACATGTTTTATTTTGACTAAATTTTTAGCTATAAAATAGTCAAATGGTTTCGCGATGTAACTCAATATAAACGGCACTCCGATAATGGCGGCTTCAAGAGTTGCCGTCCCACTACAAATAAAAGCGAAGTCCGCGAGAAGCAACTCTTCATGCGCGTTATGTTTTATATCGAACGTCGATAAGTCGCCATAATGCTCCGTTATCTCTTGCGCGTTGAATATTTTTGGAATTATTATAATGGCTTTTGCATTTAGGCTCTTTCTTAATTCTCGATAGATAGGCATAAGCTTGCTTATCTCTCCTTTTCTACTACCGGGCATAAAAACGACGCTTTTCACTTCAGGGTTTAAAGTTGTTTTAAACTCCGTTATTTGGTCGAGAAGAGGGTGACCCACATAAGTTATGGGCGCGTTTTTTGGATAATAATCTTTCTCGAAAGGGAGTATGGAGCAGAGCTTGTCTATGGTTTGCGCCAAGACGGGTATGCGCTTTTTTTTCCAAGCCCAAGCTTGGGGCAAAATGTAGTAAATTATCTCTTTCTCGGGGTACTTTTTTTTGATTTTTTTGGCGAGAGGAAGATTGAATCCCGATGAGTCTATGAGCAAAACTTTGTCGGCTTGCTCCGCCAAATCAACCATCTGCGCGTTGAGTTTTAAGAAAAAGGGGAGCTTTTTTAGCACGTCAACAAAGCCCATAATCGCCAAACTTCTAAGGTCGACGATAGGTTGACCCAACTCTTTGTCAAAAATCCCTATAAACTCTATGTCGGGATTAAGTTCTTGTTTTAAAGATTTTAAGTGAATGTTTGCCGAATGTTCAAGCGCCGATACTAAAAGCTTCATGAGAGTTCCTATGCTATAATTACAACATTATATCAAAGGTGGTCTGAAATGGTTATATCAAACGCGGTTGTTTGTGACGTGAATGGGGAGAGGAACGTAGACGTTCGTATAGAAGATGGTTTTGTCGTAGAAATGGGAGTGGGTTTAGAAGATGAAAACAAGACGGATGCGAAAGGCGCATACCTTTTGCCATCGTTAATAGACACTAACGTAAGAGTTCAAGACTCGTCGTTAAACGCTAAAAACATAAAAGCCATCTCAGATGAAGCGCTTCGTGGCGGAGTAGGGCGCATAGTGCTAAACGCGGATAGTCAACCCGCCATAGACAACGAAGTGGTTTTAGAATTCGCTCAAAACGGATTGACGGACGTAAACGGCGCGAAAGTTGATTTGATGTTAAATACTTTGCAAGAGGACTTGAAGCTCTCAAACATAGCGATACTCTTAAAAAAAGGCGCTATAGTTCCATACATGAGCACTATCGCTAAAAATAACTTAGCTATCAAAATAGCGCAATACGTACAGATGTATAAAGTGACTCTTTTTTGTAAGGCCGAAGACAACTCTCTTATTCATTCAGGCGTCATGCTCGATGGAGACATGAGCTCAAGACTGGGTCTCGCTGGCATTCCCGATCTTAGCGAAGTGCTTCATGTCTCACGTATGATAGAGATAGCGAGACATTTCAAAATCAAGATTCTTTTTAAAGCCATAGCTTCCCCTCGCTCCATAGAGTTGATTAGCAAGGCGAAGCTTGAAGGCGTAAACGTAAAGTGTGAAGTTTCCATCCACCATCTGCTTAATTCAGACGAATCGTGTGAGAACTTTAACACAACGGCAAAATTGGATCCACCTTTAGCTTCCTCGCATGACATGCTGCTATTGCAAGAAGCCTTAAAAAATGGTTCCATTGATTTGCTTACGACTCTACATCAACCAAGCTCGCCAGTAAACAAAGAAGTTGCTTTTTTTGACGCCGCGTATGGCTGTGAATCCATCTCGGACGCCTTGCCTCTTTACTACACTAAACTTGTGAAAACCGGCATGATAAGCATGAGCGATTTAATCAAATTAACGGTGCAGAGTCCTGCAAAAGCTTTAGGCTTTGAAGCTGGTTTAATCGAAGTGGGGAAAAAAGCGGACGTATTGCTGTTTAACGCAAAGATAAAACGAATGGTGCAAAATAAGCAGTCGCTATACAACAACGAAGAGTTAAGCGGAGAAGTTAAAAGTTTTAAACTTTAACTTCTAAACTTGAAATTGTTCCATTTTTCTATTTAGCTGATCTGTCATGTTGTTGAGATGATCGGCGGCGGCGCTTATCTCTTCAACGCTTCTTGCGTTGGACGCAACGGTCTCATTAACGCTATTAACGCTATTTGAAATTTCACTGACGAGTTTTCCCGTATTTTTAAAATCATTGACGGTTTTTTCATTTGCGACTGAAGCTAAATGCATAAGAGAAAGAGTGGCGTTGATTTTTTCTTCTACGTTTGAAGAAACGTCGGCTAATTCTTGAATGCTAGTAGAGTTTATATTCATCTGTTGGCTAGAGTCGTTTATAGACTGAACCATAATATTTATGCTTGACTGTATCTCTACTAAACTTTTTTGCGTTCTCTCCGCTAGTTTTCTAACTTCATCTGCGACTACTGCAAAACCACGACCATGTTCACCCGCTCGAGCCGCTTCAATAGCCGCGTTTAAAGCGAGTAGATTTGTTTGGTCCGCAATGTCGCCAATAACGCTTAAAACTTCTCTAACTTGATTTGCCTCATGACTTAAGTTCTCAATTCTATTGGCCAATTCCGCTTCTATGTTTGCGGTAGCTTGAACGTCGGTTGTGAGTTTGACAATTTCTTGCGTTGCTTTTTTTAAATTATCACTAACTTTAATGGTAGTCTCACGACTTATGTTAGCTGCGTCAATGGATAAGCTTATCTCATTGACAATAGATTGCGCTTTCGTAGTTGTCATGTTGACAATAGTGCTAACCGCTTCAACTTTTTGACCAACGATTGTCGCTGTCGCTGACAATTCATGTGATATTGACGCGTTTTCAATAGAAGAGCTTTTTGCTTCTAAAATAAAATCTTTTATGACCGTGATGACTTTAAAGGTATTTTGTGAGATTTGAGCTATTTCATTTTTACCTTTTACGTCTAATTTTGTAGTAAAGTTTAATTTTGCCAACTCTTCTAGGTATAAATCTATTTTTTTGATTTCACTAAGAACTCTATCGATAATTGCGAAAGAAATAAGAATAACGCTAAAGACAAGAAGAAATAAGAAAATGCTTTGAATTTTAAAGTTGTAAATGCTAGTTTCTATGTCTTGCGTCGAGAGTGCTAGATCATTTTTATGCTGAACAATCCAATCATCTAACTGTGAGGATAATTTTTCGGCGAAAGGATCCAGTACCAACATCATTTTGTTGCCTTCTTCTGGTCCATCCTTTACGTAAGCATTTGCCATTTTAACTCCAACGTCATAATATAGCTGAACGTCTTTTTTATACTCTTCGAGTTCTTTTACCATTTGAACGTCGTTAATTTTTGAATACGCTTTGATTAGGTTTTCAAGAGTGGCGTTGGCTTTGTCAAAATAAATTTTCGCCTCAGAGTATCCATCATCAAACCCTTGAGCCGCTCTAGTGGCGGATACGTCTGTTAGCCATTGCTGAATTTCTACAATATTCAATTTCAATTCTAAAAAATCCAACAAGTTAGGCAATATTTCGCTCTTTTGTTTTTCTGTATTATTAATAACCTGATTCATCTTCGTATGGTTCAAGAGGCCACTAAGAACAAGAACGGAGAGAACGGAGATTACCGATATAATTAACACTTGCCTAATTCTAAAATTATTAAAAAAATCCATCTCAAAAACCACCTTTATCAAATGAATGATTATATTTATTTATATCTTTGAATCATATTAACTAAAGAAGTATATTTCTATATTGAATTACTTTCTTATAATTTCATCTTTTAAAGCCGCATGTAAAACCTTATAAGTGGAACGATTAAATATGTACTCTTTAGAGTTGAATAGCGTTTCAAACATTATTTTCCAAAGAGTTGAAAAATTTTCTTCATCTCTAACTTTGCATAATTGTTTTTGCATTTGGTGCTCAAGTTTAGATAATTGTTGCGCATGAACGACATACTCTTTTATTATCTCATATTCAACGCCAACTTCTATGAAATTTTCTATTAAATCTATAATTGAGGCTTCTTTTTGAGTGTAATCATTTGAATTGATTGGCATTAAAATATTCTCTTCGATTAGTTTAGCGAATAAGTTTTTATCAATGTCAAAATGTTCAATGAAAGCCTCTTTAGTATAGTGCATGGCGTTGATTGGAATCCCCGCCAAAGTATTCATAAGTGGTTCCAACATAGTGTAAGAGCTTGAAAATGAATTGTTTTTTTGCTCTAACGATACTTTAATTTGCTCATTGGTGCTGCCAAGTTCTTCTTTCATGTATTTTATGTATTTTAACAATTCCAAATGTTCAGTATTGTATTTATGCACGTTTGATTTTAATTTTTTGGCTTGAGGAAGAAGACCCTCTTTTATGTAATAGAGAATCGTAGACTTTGGCGTATTACTCATGGCTACCAATTCAGATATTTTTAAATCCACTTATTATCCTTGTTAATATTGAATTAAGAATTATATCATATAATTCAAAACGAGAAGTTCTACTTTACATTATTAAAGGAA
>CALDOC010000142.1 GCA_937914675.1 uncultured Sulfurimonas sp. | reverse complement strand
GTGCTGTTGGCAACTTTCTTGCTCGACGCCGTTGTTTCAGCCGCTAGTTCCGCGCTGGTTGGCACTCTATATCCGGTAGGACATACGGATGAGCCATCAGCCGCGCTCAAATTAGAAGTTCTTTTGGCTCCATTATTATCTTTATTGGTCCAGTCTAAACCTCTTTTGATAAATTTTATTCCAGCGTCTTTTATGTTTTTAGCCTGCTTTGTCGTTCTTTTACTGTTGGATTCTTGATGGCCATCATAGTTTCTTCCCCATTGGTAGTAACTTCCGTAGCAAGCCGCGTCGTTTAGCGTCGCGCATACTTGAGACGCTCCCAAGTTTCTATCCAACCATATTTTTCCAGTATATGGAGACTTTACCGTGTCGTAACTCACGTCATTCTTGATGATTCCTTGCGTTTTCACCGCCGCTACTTTAATCTCTATCGTTGCGGTTGCCGAGATCACTTTACCGTCGTTCACCGTAAAAGTAAACTTGTCTTTGCCGCTGTAGTTTGAAGTTGGCGTATACGTTAGGTTTGGACTTGTTCCGCTAAGCGAGCCGTGCGATGGGTTTGACGCTATCGCGTACGTTAACTCGTCGCCATCTTCATCATCCCCCTCCAAAGTTATGTTTAGCGTTTGATTTTCACCTACGCCTAAGGACTGCTTTGACGCCGTTGGCGTTTGATTCAACGGCCCACTTACCGTAACCAACAAGGTGTCGCTAGTCGTCGCGCCTAAGTCGTCGGTAACCTTCAGCGTAATTTGATGGGCGCCTTCGCTTAACGTGGAGATTTTAAAACTTTTATTTGAGATTAATTTGGTGGAGCCTTCGCTCCACTCGTAGCTTGTAACGCTTCCGTCGTCACTGCTTAAACTCGCGTCAAGGGTAACTTTATCGCCTTTTTTTACATTTTGGTTTTTGCCGGCTTTGGCCACTGGCGGTTTGTTTTGAAGCACTTCATCGACGTCCAATACGTTTATGATAACCGTTTGCGAGCTTTCATTGAGCGCCGCGTCTTTCGCGATCGCGGCGAACATATAGCTATTTTTTACGGGGGTCGCTTCGTAGTCTGGCTCGGACGCGAATTTCACTTCGCCTGTTTGGGCGTTTAGCTTGAAGCTTGAACTGTCTCCTCCCATTATTGCGTAGGTTACGGCCGACGTCTCATCGTTAGCTTTTAGAGTTATGGCCGACGTTTGGTTTTCGTTTACGTTTTGGGTCGCAGTCGCGCCACTCGCGAAAACTGGCGCCGCCGTATCCGCCGCTTCAATGGCGAGA
>CALDOC010000141.1 GCA_937914675.1 uncultured Sulfurimonas sp. | reverse complement strand
CAACGTCACTAGAAGAGTTTGATAAAACGCAACTTGTAGAAAAAGAGCTCATAGATAAAATATCTCTTTGGATGCTCAGAATTATTATGAACCTAGGCGGAGCGAGAGAATTTTTAGACAACAATAATCGCTTTAACAGAGATTCAATCGCCTACTTTCTTGACGCCGGTAAATACGTTGATATGGATAGCGACGATTTTAAAAGAAATGAAGTACTTGCAACGCTCAAAGCAAATCATGTAAAACTAGAAAAAAGAAAGAGATTTACAAGCTCGAGCGTTCTCACGAAAAATATAAAACAAATCTCAAAACTTATGACGTTAAACTCTTATGAGGAACAAATACTAGAGTTTTTCGTTTTGATAAATCAATATGAAGTTTTGGATGAAACGGCGGATTTACTTGGTAGCACTCTCAATACGACGCAAGCCAAAAAAGCTCTTAGCGCTATTTTAAACATTCCAATTAAAAATATCAACGACGCCTTTAAATCAAATTCAAAATTGAGTAAATCCTCGATTGTGACTCTTAATAAAAATTCCACATACGCTTTAGGGAATAAAATAGAAATAATAAATGATGGTTTTGCGGATGATATGTTGAATTTAGACGAAGAGATATCGGTTATGATTAAAGACTCAGTTCGACCTTGTGAAAAAAGCTCTTTACAATTAAAAGATTATGAGCATATTTCAAAAGACGTAGAGATACTCATTCCTTACCTCAAGCATGCCATAGATACAAAAAAAGAGGGGGTGAACATTCTTTTTTACGGACTCCCAGGAACTGGAAAAACAGAACTTGCCAAAACCATTTCTCAAAATCTAAATACGCAGCTATTTGAGATAAGTTACGCGGATGAAGACGACGAGTCCATAGATGGATACAAGAGATTAAAAGCTTTTAAAATAGCGCAAGCTCTTCTTTCGAATCAAAACATTTTGCTTATGTACGACGAAGCGGAGGATATATTTGATAGTAGCGATAGTCCATTTGCGCCAAAAAGACAAGATAACAAAGCTTGGTTGAATAGAATACTTGAAACCAACGCCATCCCTACGATTTGGATTACAAATAACGTTTACAGCATTGACAACGCAATGGTCAGAAGGTTTGACTTTAGCGTAGAGATACCAATTCCCAATAAATCTAAAAGAGCTGAAATCATTAAAAACCATTCCAATAATTTACTTGATGAACAGAGCATAAAGTTATTGGCTGAAAATGAAAACATAGCGCCTGCGCTTATCTCTCGCGCAACGAAGGTGGTAAGTAGCATAAACACTGATGACAAATCAAAAGCGTTTACCCAAGTTCTAAACAACACTTTAAAAGCCCAAGGCTATAAAGAGATAGAAGAAAAAATAGTCACCTTATTGCCAAATGTTTACGATCCAAAATTCATTAATACTACCACTGATTTAGAAAAACTAACGCAAGGCATTAAAGAACACCAAAACGCAAGACTCTGTTTGTATGGAGCCGCTGGAACCGGTAAAAGCGCTTTTGGTAGATATGTGGCGGAAACTCTAAACAAGCCTCTACTACTTAAAAAAGGTAGCGATTTAATAAGCATGTACGTTGGTGGGACAGAGAAAAACATTGCTAAGGCGTTCGAAGAGGCTAGAGAAGATAAAGCAGTACTTGTGTTTGACGAAGTGGATAGTTTTTTAGCAGATAGAACGCAAGCCAATCGCAACTGGGAGATAACGCAGGTAAATGAGATGCTGGTTCAGATGGAAAATTTTGAGGGGATATTTATCGCCACCACAAATTTAATCGACAATCTCGACAAAGCGAGTCTGAGAAGATTTGATTTGAAGCTGGAGTTTAATTATCTAAAAGCGGAACAATCTTGGAACATGTTTTTGTCTTATTGTAAAGAGTTGAAGTTGCCTAAACCATCCATCTCTTTTAAAAGAGCTATTGAGAATTTAAAATATTTAACGCCTGGCGACTTCGCGGCAGTCACGAGACAAAACAGATTTAGACCCATTGGCGACGTAAAAGAGTTTATCAAAAGACTCGAAGACGAGATAGCTGTTAAGAACGTTTCTAATGAAAAAGTCATGGGCTTTTTAGCGTCATGAGTTTTGAACTTATGATTCATTTGACTATTGACACTCTCGTAACTTTTTTAATGCTCTACATTATATTAAAACATAGAAAAGAAGCTGAAAAGTTTTACTCTCAGAGTAGATCAGAATGGGAAGAGAGACAAAAATATGAAAAAACACTAGAACAAAGGTTAGATAATCATCATGTATTGTCTAAATCAAATAAGACGTGCTTTATCGGTGTTGGTGGAGGCGGCTGTAATATTATACAAGACATGGCAGAGATTGATAATCGACACAAATTTATACATCTCAATAGTGATTCGCAAGCCTTACAATTAAAGACTTCAAAACATAAATTATTACTTGGTTTTGACAAAAAAGCTGGTTTGGGATGTGGAGGAAAGGCTCAATGTGGAAAGGATTTAGTAAACGACGACGTAAAAACTAAACTTTTAGCATTAACAAAGGATGAAAAAATAGTTTATGTCGTAGCTACGCTTGGAGGGGGAGTGGGAAGTGGAGCTACTCCTGAAATAGTGGAATATTTAAAAACTTTAAACAAAGAAATAGTAGTGTTCGCAATTATGCCCTTTACCTTTGAAGGAAAAATGAAAGCGTCGGTAGCCGTTAACTCAATTAGTAAAATAAGATCTAGCATTGAGAACGTTGTTATCATAAAGAATGATGATTTAATTTTAAATTGCAATCCTACTTCAGGCAATAGGGAAATATTTAAAATGACTTCAAATATTATATATAAAAGAATTGCGGATGGAATTTAAAAATAAAAATAGTTGGGTCTTGTCTGTCCAAAACAAAGACGCCACAAAACGTTATCATCACTATTTTTGCGCTTGCTCTAAAGAGTTTACATTAACAACAGAGATGGATAATCCAGAAGCGCCAAATGTTCTGTGTCCCATCTGTGTTAACGACTACTTTAAAGACGCCGATGAGTTTAAAAATCTCAAAGGGACAAGAATTTGGAAATATTTCGCATGGGAAACCATTACGAACAATTCTCAAAACGACTGGAGCGTAACGCTGAAATATGAGTTGCCGATTTATAACGCGTCAACGAATGAAGTTCAATTATGCAGTCAAGAATTATTACATGTTATCTTGAAAAAAGATGGTTCTTCGGCTTATGAACTCTCTTATAGGTCAAAGACCGTTTCTCAATATAGTCTATTCTTAGATAATGAAGTGCAGCCATTTAAAAAGCTATTGTTAGATG
>CALDOC010000140.1 GCA_937914675.1 uncultured Sulfurimonas sp. | reverse complement strand
GCTTTGGAGAGTACGCAATTACTTCTAGGCGGCAAAAAAGACATGTTAGCTTTGACACTAGATTGGCAACTGTTAAACTCCACGTCTATTAATTTACTATATGAAAAAAATTCATACAACTCGCAAGACGACGTATATTTGGGAAAAGGAGATTACGCGAGAATCACCATTACCAAACAGATACGAAACGGTTATCCCGACATGAGGATAGGGGCTTTTTATGATTTTGGCAAATATTCGGAGACCAGTGGTTCTCGAGGCGTGATAGACAGGCTGCAGTCAAGAGCCGCCCCCGTGTTACCTGAAGATTTTTCAAACATGGGCGTAAATTTTGCCTATGGCATGGCCAATAGCGGCGCGTACACAAGAGTGTGGAGACCATATTTTGAAGTTTTTCCATACTATAGCAAGGAGATTGACAGTTACACTTATGGCTTCAACATGGGCTATGGCGGCAAGGCGTGGCATCAAGATCATTTAAGCGTGGGGGCTTCTTATACCGATTCGGTAAGTGGAACTGGCGCGAGCATATTTGAACTGTACGTGAATTACCAGTTTATGTATTATCATCCATAAGATTAAAGGAAATTACATGAGAGAGAACTTGCATAGTAAAATATTTATATTATTGTTCGTTGCGACAACAACGCTATTTGGAGCGTTGAGCGACAAAAGCGCCATGGTTTACTATGGAAATCACGTGTCGTACTCCATGGTGGGCGTGCATGATTACATAATCGTGGAGCCAAAGCACGTCAACGCTCACTCTCATGGTTTTAAACTGTATAAAGATAAAATGTACGCCTACGTAAGTATTGGCGAGATAGATAAAACGACCGACGCGTACGCAAAGATAGACGCAAGCTGGGTAATTGCCAAAAATAAAGCTTGGAAAAGTGAAGTTTTAGATATTAAAAATAGCGATTATCAACAATTTCTCTTCAAAGAGTTGATAGAGCCACGAATGAAACAGGGGTTTAAAAACTTCTTTTTTGACACGCTTGACTCCTACCAACTCGCCTCAAAAACAAAAGAGGAGAGAGAAGCGAATGAAGCGGCGTTGGCGGCGTTCATAAATCTCTTTCACAAATTGTACCCAGAGTCCAAACTAATATTAAACCGCGGCTTTGAAATCATTGACAGAGTGCATGACTCGATAGAAGCGGTACTTTTTGAATCTTATTATAGAGGGATAGGTGGTGAAAAACTGGGATACAAAGAGGTCTCAGATTCTGATAGGGAGTGGCTGGACGTCCACATAAAAAAAATACGATCCTACGGCGTCAACGTTATCAGCGTCGAGTATTTGGAGCCTCGAGAGATGGACAAGGCCAAAGAGGTCATAGATAAGATTAAAGCCAAAGGGATGATTCCCTACGTCTCAAACAGAGAGTTGAACCTCTATGGACAATCATCTAAAAAGGCCGTGAAAAGGGAAGTTTTCACGCTCATAGATGATAAGATAGGCGATATAATATTTTCAGGCGCGCATCAGTACGGCGCGCTTGTTTTGGAGTATATGGGCTACGTTCAAGAACTTTATGACGTTGATCGTGGCTTGCCAACGATGGACGAGATGATGCGATACGCGGGCGTAATCATCTGGTTGGGAGACTACTACAAATCTCCGGAGAAGCTTATCAAGTGGGTGAGTGATTTAAACAAGGCAGGGGTGAGAGTCGTTTTCGCAAACTCCTTTGGAATGGATCCCAATAGTGAGATTTTAAAGCCGCTGGAGATAAGCGTCAGCAAAGGCATGAAGCAAAAAAGCAAGATAAAGGTTCAAAGCGGCATGATGGGTTATGAGATAGCGCCGTCATTTTCCATCTCCAGCATGCAGATAAATTCAAAAAACATAGAGCCCTTGCTAACCTACGAATTTATGGACGCGACGACTTCGACTCCGGCCGCGATAACCGATTGGGGCGGATACTCGATTGGTGAAGCGTTCATGGTAAATATCAACAATGAAAACATTTGGGTCATAAATCCTTTTGAGTTTTTCAAAAAAGCGTTGCGTCTTCAAACGTTGATCGTTCCCGACGTGACGACTGAAAATGGAAAGAGATTGCTCTTCTCACACGTGGATGGCGATGGCATCATGAACAGGGTTGAGGGTGAATCCGAGCGCTTTTCAGGCGAGGTGATTTTAGAAGAGGTGCTAAAAAAGTATAAAATTCCTCACAGCGTTTCCGTGATTGGCGCGGAGATAGACAAAAATGGTTTGTACCCTGAGCTGTCCGAGAAACTTCAATCCATAGCCAAAGAATTTTATAAATTGGATAATGTTGAGGGCGCGACGCACACTTTTACGCATCCCTTTATCTGGGCAAAAATAAAAAATGACTCTCTGGATGAAAAGTATAGGTTAAAACCAAAAGGTTATCAATTCTCTTTAAAACATGAACTCTCAGACTCGCTAGAATTTATCAATAAAGAGCTCTCTCCTCCTATGAAAAAAAACTCTGACGTCGTATTTTGGAGTGGAGATTGCAGCCCAAGGGTTAACGCTTTGGATTACGTTTATTCACATGACATTTTGAACATCAATCGCGGCGACACCACGATAACCCGATCGAGTCCATGGATGAGCACAATCGCTCCACTTGGCATAAAAAGAGGGGATTATTATCAAGTCTACACGGGAGCGCAAAATGAGAACGTCTTTACCAATGATTGGTTGGGGCCATTTTGGGGCTTTAAAAGAGTCGTGCAGACGTTTGAACTTACAAACTCTCCTCGCAGGTTTAAACCGATTGACGTTTATTATCATCTCTATTCTGGTTCAAAAAAGGCGTCTCGCGAAGCTTTGGCTTACGTTTTTGATTGGGCGGTGAAGCAAGACGTCATGCCGATTTTTACCTCGGAGTACATTCCAAAAGTGATGGATTATTACGAAGTTTCAATGGCGCAAGACGGTGAGGATTGGTTGGTCGAGGGGATGAGAGACTTGCGTACGCTAAGGGTGGAGGAGAGAGACGCTTCGGTTGATTTCAACAAGTCCAAATCAACGATTGGCGTAAAACATTTTGAAAATCACGCGTATTTGAGCCTAGACGCCAGCGAGAGGCATTTCCTTACTTTAGACAACAATGACAGCCATGAGAAAAGGTCTCACATGATTTCCGCGAACGCTAAAATCACCGACTATCTCAATGAGGAGAATCATCAGCGAATAACGTTTGAGGGGCATGTCGACTTGAAACTGGATTTTTATCTCGCCCCAGAGTGTAAACTAGAGTCCTCGCCAAAAGCCAAAAGTCAAAGCAAAGATGGCGAGACTCTTAGTTTAAGCTATAAAAAAGGGGTCACAAAAGCGGTCATAGAGATCTCTTGCGATTAGGCGACGTCGCCTAATCGCTATGACTTTGGATAACCGTCAGGATTGTTCGATTGCCATCTCCAGCTATCTTCGCACATCTCCTCAACGCCTCTAGTCGCCCTCCAGCCCAACGTCTCATAAGCGTAACTCGGATCCGCGAAACACGTGGCGATGTCTCCGCTTCTTCTAGCCGTTATCTTGTAAGGCACCTCTTTTCCCGAAGCCTTTTCAAAGGCCTTGACCATGTCCAAAACCGAGTAGCCATTGCCCGTTCCGAGGTTGACCGTTAGAACGTCGCTTAGATCCGAGATTTTTTGAAGCGCGTTTACATGACCTTGCGCCAAATCGACGACGTGAATGTAGTCGCGCACTCCCGTGCCGTCTTTCGTATCGTAATCGCCGCCGAAGACGTTTAAAAACTCTCTTTTTTTAACGGCGGTTTGCGAGATGAACGGCATGAGGTTGTTTGGTATGCCGTTAGGGTCTTCTCCTATCGTTCCGGACTTGTGGGCTCCAACGGGATTGAAGTAACGCAGTAACACAATCTTGTAAGCGTTGTCCGCTACGAACAAATCTCTTAATATCTCTTCGATAAAGAGTTTCGTTCTTCCGTATGGATTTGTGGCGCTCAAAGGAAAATCCTCTTTTATGGGCGTCGTACGCGGGTCGCCATATACCGTTGCGGAGGAGCTAAACACTATCTTTTTACAGTTGTTTTTCTCCATGACTTGGCATAAGACGATGGTGCCGTTTATGTTGTTGTCGTAATACTCCAGCGGTTTCTCCACCGACTCGCCAACGGCTTTTAGTCCAGCGAAGTGTATGACGGAATCTATGTCGTACATGTCAAAAGCGTCTTGCAAGTTTTTTGCGTTTCTTATGTCTCCATTTATAAATTTAACTTTTTTGCCTATAATTTTTTCGACTCTTTTTAAACTCTCTCGCGAAGAGTTGCAGAGATTGTCAAATACCACAAAATCAAACCCAGCCTCGTCCAAAGCTATGCATGTGTGCGAACCTATGTAACCAGCTCCTCCAGTAACTAAAACCATTATACTCTCCATCATTAATATCTAATTTATTATACACTTTATATACTTAGGTATGATAAAATTAATGAAACAACTCTTTTATGAACCACTCTTGCATTTCTTCCTTTTAGGTGGGCTTTTTTATCTCTATTACGACTCAAAAGTGGAAGTTCCTTTTGAGGCTAAAATTCCGATCGTTATCTCGGAGTACGAGATACGACAGATGAAATTGCAATACGCTCAAGAGATGAACGATGAAGTCTTAAAAGCCTTGGTGGCTAAACGCTACTATGAAAAGATACTTTTGGATAAGGCGTATTCCATAAAGCTCGCCCAAAACGACCAAATCATTTCAAATAGACTTTTGCAACAGATGGAATTTGTAATGTTAGATGGCTCCAAAGACAAAGAACCAACCGAAGAAGAGCTTCGTGAGTATTACGAAAAAAACATAGACGACTATTCCCACGTAAAAACGCTTTCCTTTCATAGCGTCTATTTTAGAAACGACAAAGAGAGTCGAGTGGATTCGACGTATAAACTTCTAACCGTCGCGGACGTAAACGCTAGCGAAGCGAAGTTTTTCGGCGAAAAATCCGAGTTGCCAAATGAGATGAGAGACGCCACTTATGAAAAGATAAGCGCTATGCATGGAAAATTTTTTGCAGATAAACTTTTTAAACTTAAGCAGGGCGTTTGGCATAAGGAGATTCAATCTACGGATGGCGTTCGCATTGTGTACGTTACAGATAAAAAAGTGGCAACAAGCTATAAATTTGATGAGGTCGAAGATAGGGTTTATAACGATTATTTAGCGCAAAATCGCAAAAAGATAAAAGAGAACGCCTATAAAGAGATAGCGTCTCAATACTCTCTAAAAAGTAGCTAACGTGAGGCTATTGATCGCGCTTTTGTGGCTTACGACTTTTTTGAACGCTCATCAAACGGGACTCTCTTACGTCGACATAAAAGAAGACGCAAACCATAAGATAAACGTAGTATATAAAAAACCTCTCTCCGACATAAAGGGCAAAGACATATACGTACGTTATCCGACAAAGTGCGTGACAATATCGCAAGAACCGCAGAACGTAGTGGATGGTTTTATCATCGACAAGTTTGAACTCTGGTGTTTGGAAGAAGGATTGCTTAACTCTAAAGTATGGGTTGAGGGGCTGGTTTTTAGCGATAGAGGCGTTTTGATGAGGTACGAAAATCCATCCATCACGACAAAGTCCCTCCTGAGAGCGACAACGCCATTTTTTCACATAGACCATAAAAATAGCGACTTTGAACTCTTTGTAGAGTACGTAAATCTTGGCGTAAAGCACATATGGAGCGGATACGATCATCTTTTGTTCGTCTTGTCCTTAATCCTTTTGTCCCTCAACATGAGAGCG
>CALDOC010000139.1 GCA_937914675.1 uncultured Sulfurimonas sp. | reverse complement strand
TCTAAAAAATTCAACAAATCATCTTTGGAAAACTTTTTTAAAACGTGAGTCAACAAATCTCTATCGCCGTCAAAATTATCTAACGCCACGCTTACGTTCGTGATATTGCATTTACCGCCACCGGAGACTTTTAGCTTCTTGGCCACTCTCTCGTTCACTTCGATTATCGCAACGCTTTTTTTCTTACTAAGGTGAGTGGCGCACATAAGTCCGCTAGCGCCCGCGCCTAAAATAATTACATCATATATTTTCATAAGCGAATTATACGATATAATTTCATAAACATATTATAAAGAAGAATTATGAGCAATAAATTACACATTGTGTCTTTGGGATGCACTAAAAACCTTGTCGACACGGAAGTTATGATGGGGAGACTGCAAAACTTTGAACTAACGGACGATAGCGCGGACGCCGACGTCATCATTGTCAATACCTGCGGTTTTATCGACGCCGCAAAAGAGGAGTCTCTCAACACCGTGCTATCTCTTCATGAGCAAAGAAAAGAGGATTCGCTTCTCGTCATGGCGGGTTGTCTAAGCGAGCGTTATCAAGAAGAACTCGTTATTCAAATACCCGAGGTTGACATTTTTACGGGCGTTGGGGATTATGACAAGATTGATGAACTTCTTTCCCAAAAAAAGAGCAGATTTTCCGATAAAGTTTTTCTAATCGACGGAGCGGAGCGCATAGTTACCGGCTCGTCGTATCACGCTTACATAAAATTATCCGAAGGATGCAATCAAACTTGTAGTTTTTGCGCCATCCCCTCTTTTAAAGGAAAACTCAACTCTCGCAACTTGGACTCAATCGCCAAAGAGGTTGAAGGTCTTGTAAAAAAAGGCTATTACGATTTTTCTTTCGTTTCGCAAGACTCTAGTTCTTACCTTCGCGACCAAAACATCAAAGACGGTTTGTCGCTTCTCATTCAAAGGATTGAACTTATCGATGGGGTGAAAAGCGCTAGAATTCTTTACCTTTACCCATCTACGACGACCATGTCGCTTCTCAAAAACATAGCGAAAAGCGAAATCTTTCATAACTATTTCGATATGCCAATCCAGCATATAAATGACGATATGTTGCGCGTCATGAAGCGCGGATTTGGCAAAGACAAAACGTTGGAACTCTTGAACTTCATGAGAAGCCTGCCCAACTCTTTCGTCCGTACGAGTTTCATCGTCGGACACCCGCATGAAACGCAAGCGATGTTTGATGAAATGTGCGAATTCGCGTCCTCTTTCGGTTTTGACAGAATGAACGTTTTTTCCTACTCCGACGAGGAAACAACTCCGGCTTACGACATGAGCGACAAAATATCCGCCAAAGTCATAGCCAAACGCGCGCAGATTTTAGGCGACATCGTTTCAGAAGCTACGACAAAATCGCTTGAAGCCGAAGTTGGCGCGGAGATTGAACTCGTCATCGACGGCGAGAGCGACGAGCACGAATACCTTTTGAGCGCTAGAAAACTCATATGGGCGCCCGACATCGATGGTGAAATCTACGTAAACGACAGAAGAAAAGATGAAGATTTGACGTACGCCAAAATATACAAAGCCAAAGTGACTGGACTTGTAGGAAACATTTTAACCGCCACCGTGGACAATGCTTAATAAGTCAACGATTGCAAAATTAAAATCTTCCAAAAATCTACTGGCTTTTTCAGCCGGTGGAGATTCCACCGCCCTGCTCTTTTTACTCCTCCAACACGAGATAAAGTTTGATATAGCGATTGTCGATTATGGAGTTCGAGAACAGAGTAAACTCGAACTCTGTTACGCTCATGAGCTGGCGAAAAAACATGACTTTGAGTGTTTTTCTTTAACTTCTCCCATGATTGAGTCCAACTTTGAAGCGAACGCGAGACAGATTCGTTATGATTTTTTTGACGAGTTGATCGCTCTACATCATTATGAAAACCTTTTAACGGCTCACCATTTGGGAGACAGGTTTGAATGGATGCTCATGCAATTTTGCAAGGGCGCGGGTTGTCCCGAACTCACGGGCATGAAGGAGACGGAAAGTCGCGAAAATTACGCCCTCGTCCGTCCGCTTTTGCATCTTGACAAAAGCGAACTTTTGCTTTACTTGCAAGAAAATGAGATACGGTATTTTGAAGACGAAAGCAATTTGCATGAAAAATACAAACGAAACTATTTTAGAAAAAATCATGCGAAACCTCTTTTGGAAAAACACCTTAGCGGGATTAAAAAAAGTTTTGAGTATATGGACGAAGACGTTCGTGATTTGATAGAAGAGATGAGCATGGATACGCTCCATGAATTCGCCTACGCTAAAAGCTCTCACGGAAAACGAAGCGATCTTCTCTCCATAGACAAATATTTCAAATCCATAGGTTTTCTCATAAGCTCCAACGAAAAAAATTTGCTAAAAAAAAATGACACGGTTGTCATCTCAAGAAAGTTCGTCGTCAATCAAGAGCATGGCTTCGTTTTCATAACGCCTTACATGGAGGCTAAAGAGATGACGAAAGAGTTTAAAGAGAAGATGCGCCGTCTGAAAATAGAACCTAAACTAAGAGCTTACGTCTACTCAAATAAGGAAGTCGAAGCGTTGCTTACTTCTCTTCTTTCTTAGTGGCGTTTTTATCTTTGGCGTTGCAATAAACCTTCATGGTAAAACTTGAATTTATAAGTTCGCCGTCTCTCTTAAAATCAATGGGAAAATTCACGCCTATTATCCAATCGCTTTTATTAATCGCGTCTAAAAAATCATAAAAGCTTTTTGGCGAGCTAATTTTAGAAGTCGTATTTACTTCATAAGTCACAAAGCCCTCCGTGTCCTCAATTATCTCAGCCTTAGAAATATCTAAAGACGAAAAGTTGTTTTTATGCTGTTCTTTAAATCGGCTTGGAGTAAATTGAGTATCAAAAGCCACTATCACATGTCGATGCTTTTTTTGCAGCTCTTTTAATTTTGCTTCCATTTCATCACTAAGATTTTGATATTTTCGTAAATCATTGGATTTTAACTTCAACTCGCCTCTATTTTCCCGATACTCTTTGCCCTCTGGAATTAAGACCAAAAAAGAGAATAAAAGCACAAATACAAACAGGAGAATTGAAACGCCCATAAGATAAATGTATTGACGCGATATATTAATTTTCATTTTCTATCACCTCTTCTTTAATTGTCGCCTCTTCATCCGTATAGTTTGTCGAAACAAATCTCAACCAACCGTCTCCCGCTGGATAAAAACTACTGTAGGTTTTGTGAAAGATGGAGCGAAGCGGCGCTTGCAACATAAAACTATACACGTCTTTGTTTGGAGTAAGGCCATGAAGAATAAGAGCGTTCTGTTGTAGCTGCGCTTGAGATAACGTAATGCTCTGTGGAACTAAGTCAAAGAGGTTTGTGATGGAGTCTTTTAAAACTGAATTTTTTGTTTGGATTTTTTGAGCTAAAACGTTTTCTTTTTCAATAAACTCAATCTGAGACTTCATCTCCGATAAATTTTGATTTACGACGGCGTTCTTTTGCGCTATGAGATTTAAGTCGTTTACAAAATTATAATCTTTGTAGAGTAAAAAAGCGTACGTAATAAAAAGCATAAGAAGAGTAATGCCAAAAAACGTGAAAAGAAGTTTGACTTCTGGAGTGACGGCGCTCTTTTTTCTTGGCCTTATATAACTATAAATCATACCGACAACTCCTCTTTCGCCAACTCTAAAAGTGCGTCTCCAAGAACGATGCGTCTGATATAAACGTTCATAAACATCTCTTCTTCGAAGTAGCGCTTCATATCTAAAGAAACGCCTACGGCGTCCGCCACGTAGACGTTGTCTATAAATTCGCTTTCGTATTTATCGTCTTTATAAAAAGCGTTTATAGAGTTTTGAATAAGAAAAAATCTTTTATAGTCATCACTAGAACTACTATGAGCGTTCATCACCAACTCTTCTTCTTGCTCTTGATTAAACTCTTCTTCTATGTCTTGGGTATCAGAAAACTCATCTATGTCTTCGAGAGAATCCAAATCCTCAATATCCCCAAAATCATCCAAAGAATCCAAAGAATCCATGTCGTCTATCGCGTTAATCCCTTCTAAGTCAATGGAATCGTCTAATTCTAACTCAAGGCCATCGTCTTGTTCATCATTTACAATATATAACTCTTCATTTTCTCTATAATCGGATATGTTTAAATGTTCGGCGTAAAGTAGTTGCATGTCGGCAAATACGCCAACGGATATATAGTAATCTTCAATCAAAAGATATAAAGACGTTTGGCCCTCTAATTTATCTTTAAAAAAGTGAGCTAAAACAGAAAAAGGAGAAAATATAAAATCTATTCCCACTCGCTTGTATTTTTTTTCCATATCGTAGAGATTTGTTTTTGACGTATAATACGTCCACTTCGAATCATGACATTTATATTCACAGTCGCTTACGTCTTGGTAGTACGAGAGTCTATTTTTCAAACAGGTCGGTATTGCGCCTTGAGTTGAAGAGGAGTCTAAAACAGAGATGTAATAATAAGGAGATTCGCTTGTGTAAGATTCTATAAAATCCAACATACTCTCGTCTATTTCTGAAAAACTTTTTTCGTAGCCGCTTACTTGAACCTTTTTTGCGTACACTTCTACGGATACGTCGAGTCCTTCCTTATTTGCAACAATGTTCACAAACACTTTACTATAAAAAGCTTCTAAAAATTTCACTATGGACCAACTTTGCAAAGAGGATGAGCTTTGTTGTAATTTTCCTGTTTCAAAGCGCTTCCTAGTTTAGTATAAATCTGCGTCGTAGCCATAGAAGAATGGCCCAACAACTCACTAACGTCTACAATTTGAGCTCCCCCATTTAAAAGCGAAGTCGCGTACGAGTGTCTAAGCTGATGAGGAGTTACTTTGAGCCCCACTCTTTTAAAGGCCTTAGTAACGATATATCTTAGACTATTTTCGCTTAATTTTTCGCCTTTATTTTCAAAAAGAAACTTTTTTATTCCAAAAGACGTTAAATACTCGTCTATCATCTTCTTTACAAAAGACAACAAAGGAACGTCTCTTTGCTTTGAGCCTTTACCCAAAACGCGAACCCACTCCATGGATATGTCTTCGACTTTCAAAGACGCTAATTCCGAAACGCGAAGACCCAACGTATAAAGCATGACGACTACAAGTCTCTCTTGCGTATCCGCTTGATAAATCGCTTCTAGTATGCGCGCGTGAGTGATTGGCTTAGGGAGGGTTTTAGCCACTTTTACGCTATCGTCCGATTTTAAGTTAATCTTGACGCCGTTGTCGTTTAAAAACGAGCTAAAGCTTCTTAACGCGCTCAACTTTTTACTAATCGTCTTCGCGTTTAAGTGGGCGATTTTGATACGATATGGCATTAAATCAATGACGATTGACGACTCTTCTTTGAGGATTTCCACATGCAAAAGAGCTTCTTTTATGGATTCGTCATAACTTTTTACCGTGAGGTCGGAGTACCCACGTAGTTTTTCCAATGATTCTAAAAAATAGACCCTTTGTTTATCTATTAACTTTTTCAAGCAATTTCTCAAAATCTTTATAGTACAGAGTGGCCTCGTCAACCAACTCAATGTTTGTGATAACGCTTGGGGCCAATTTGACGTAAGAGTCAACCATAATCTCGCACATCATTCTAATTTTTGCTTTCTCAGGAGCTGAAATCGTCTCATGCGTGGCAATTTCATTAATCTCTTTCATATAATTTTTCGCCGTGTTTATGTAATCGGCGTACTTTAAAGCTGTTTTAGATTGAGCCATAATCGTTGAGGCCATGCGATTGTAAATATCAACGCTAAAAGCTTCATTAGCCAATACGTACGCTTCTTTATAGGAACCCGTTTCGTAATAATATTTCGCTTGTATGGACTTTTCATACGATGGATTAAGCAAAAAATACGCTCCCATCGCTAGTAGTAGAAAAAGCGCTAGAAATGGGAAAAATAGTTTATTGTTCATGACGGTTCAACCCCTCTTTTATCAGATTTCTAGCTTCTTCAATTTGCATAGAACCAACGTCTATCTCTGAAGTGGAATAAAAATTAATTGTGCCAAAAGGTTTGGGAATTATAAATTTATCCCAAGAATCGATTTGCCAATATTTCGTCGGTTTAATCTCAACCAAAATTATTTTGGCACCCGTTTTTTGCGCAATCGCCATAACGCCGTCCGCCACCTCATGACGAGGGCCTTTAGGACCGTCTGGCGTGATGCCCACGTCGTAACCCTCTTTTATGGTTTTAATCGCTTGGATGAGCACTCTCGCCGCGTTTCTGGTCGTAGAACCAGCCAACGCGCCAAATCCAAAGTGCTTTATCGTTCTAGCGATGAGTTCACCGTCAAAATGATTTGAAATAAGAACTTTCGCATGCACTTTTTTCCTATAATGAGTATAAAGATAAGAGAGCATTAGAAGTTCCCCATGCCAGCAAGCGAAAATGATGGGTTCTTCACTGATGCTTTGGGGAGAATGAAACTTTTTTTTATTTGTAAGATAGAGTAATCTTATCAACAATGAAGCGATAAAAGGCAAAAAATGAAGAGCCAAATAGCGAAAAGTTTTTTTAAGCAACTATCTCGCCTGTTAAAATCGTTCTGCCTATCTCCGTAATCTTAACGTTTTTAAACTCGCCCAAAAGTTCTTCTGAACCTTTAACTTTGATAACTACGTTATTGTCGCTTCTTCCAGAGACATGATTGTCTTTTGTCAAACTTTCAAAATAAACTCTATAAACGTTGCCTACAAGTTTTTTATGAATCTCATCAATGATTTCATTGTTAAGCCCTTGAAGATAACTCAGTCTGTTCGAAGCCACTTCGTCATCTACGACGTTCGTAAAATGTTGCGCTTGCGTCTCCGGTCTTGGCGAGTACTTGAAAGAAAAAAGTTGGTCAAATTTGACGCGACGAACGACGTCTAAAGTGTCTTCAAAATCTTCATCGCTCTCGCCGGGAAACGCGACTATGATATCCGTGCTAATGCTCACGTCTGGACATTCGGCGCGAAGTTTTTCCACTCGATTCATAAACCACTCTTTTGAGTAGCCTCGCTTCATCTCTTTGAGAACTTTCGTGGAACCGCTCTGAAGGGGCATATGCATGGACTTGCATATCTTTGGATTTTTGGCGAACTCTTCTATGAACTCGTCATCCATGTGCAAAGGGTGAGGAGACGTGAAACGAATGCGTTCGAGTCCCTCTATTTGAGACAATCTTCTTAAAAGCTCCGTAAAGTTTACTTTTTCATGTTCTCCCGAAAAACGGCGTCCGTAGTTGTTGACGTTTTGTCCCAAAAGAAAGATTTCTTTTACGCCCTTGGCGACGACTTTTTTGGCCTCTCCAAGAATCAACTCGTCGGGAATCGAAATTTCATCGCCGCGAGTTTTTGGCACTATGCAAAAAGTGCATGACTTGTCGCAACCTATGGAGATGTTTATGTACGCCTTAAAAGGAGATGAGCGAAAATCCTTGAACGCGAATTCACTCTCGTCATAGTTTATGTCTATCTCCACCGCTTTGTCTTTGTGCAAGACTTCGCATATTTTAGACACGTTTCTGGCGCCTAAAACGAAGTTTACGTAAGGGGCGCGTTTGATAATCTCTTCGCCAAGGTGAGACGCCGTGCAACCGCAAACGCCTATCTTGGCTCCTTGCTTTTTCTTTTTGTTAAAGCCGCCGAGTTCTGAAAAAAGTTTGTGCACGGGACGTTCTCTCACTGAACACGTATTTATAAGAATCAAGTCCGCGACGCTTAGGTCATCTGTAGTTTCATAACCCTCTTTTTCACGTAACTCCGCAATCATATGTTCAGAATCACGAGAATTCATAGCGCAACCCAATGTCTCGATAAATAACTTTTTGCTCATGACTTCTCGTTATTTCATTATATGGACTTGATAGATGTAGTCATTGTCCGCAAGACCATACTTCACTTCGCTCATGTAAAAACTTTTGCCTTTCGCTTCAAAATAGTCTTGAAGCTCTAGCAAATCTTTATGAGAGTTTTCTCTATCAAAATAAAAGATGATGCTGTCGTCTTTTTCAACGCTCGCCTCTATCTTAGACAATTCAACCTTTTTAGGCTTCGCGTCAATATCCGTTCTTGCAAATTTTAAATCCATTATATTTCCTTGAGTTATATATAAAAAGTTTGGCAGTATAGTCAAACTCTACTAAAAATATGGTTAAAGATGTTTTTAGCAATATTTTAGTACAATCACGCACTTCTTAAGAAATCCCCAAAATAATTATCATTGTTCGATTTCTTTTAACACTAAAAGGAAACAGTTTATCATGGAAAAAATATTAGACATCGCCAACGCGATAGCGCACGAAAAAGGTCTCAAACCTGAAAACGTCATAGAGTCGCTCAAAACAGCTTTTGTACAAACGGCAAAAAGAGTCATAGATAGAAACTTCGCTTTTGAAGCGCACATAGACGCGGCTAAAAAAAGCATAAAAGTCGTCCAAACCATTACCGTCGTAAGCGATGACAATGAAAATCTTTTAGATCCTGAAAAAGCTCCCGCGTATATCCCAATAACTGAAGCAAGAGAGTACGATGACCAAGTTGAACTCGGAGATCAACTGCAAGTCGAGCATAATTTAGAAGATTATGGAAGAACCGCCGCGTCTCAACTTCACCGCGAGATAGAATTTCACATACAAAGATTAGTTGAAGACGAACTATTTGAAAAATACAAGTCTAAGATAGGAGCGCTTGTGAGCGGTCGCGTCACTCGCGTCGATTCTCACAACTCCACATACATAGAGATAGACGAAATCCGCGCCGTGCTTCCTATGAAAAGCCGTATAAAAGGCGAGTTTTTCAAGGTCGGAGATCACATCAAAGCGGTCGTCCGCAGAGTAAACATGGATAAAGAAAACGGGATTCAGATAGAACTATCACGCACAAGTCCTAAGTTTTTAGAAGAGCTTTTGGCACTTGAAGTTCCAGAAATCGCCGATGGAACGGTAATCATTGAAAAATCCGCGCGCATACCGGGCGAACGCGCTAAAATCGCCATCTTAAGCACTCACCCGCAAGTTGACGCGGTTGGCGCCACCGTCGGAGTGAAAGGCGTCCGCATAAACGCGGTAAGCAATGAGCTTATTGGAGAAAACATCGACTGTATCGAGTACACGAGCATTCCCGAACTCTTTGTTTCTCGAACCATGAGCCCCGCCATCATCTCGCATGTCGAGATAGTAAAAGACGCAAACGGCGACAACGTAAAAGCGATCATAACTCTTCCAGCTGATCAAAAAAGCAAGGCGATTGGTAAAAGCGGCATAAACATACGTCTCGCTTCCATGCTTACTGGAATGCAAATCGAGCTTGTTGAGAGCAATTCCGTAGTGCTTGAAAACGGTGAGATAGAAGAGAAAAAAGATGGCGTCGACGCGTTGGAAGCGCTCTTTAACTAACTTTATTTT
>CALDOC010000138.1 GCA_937914675.1 uncultured Sulfurimonas sp. | reverse complement strand
CTGGGTCTTACGCCATGGGTCAAGCAAATACCGTTCAACAAAACGTAATGAGATTGTTACAATAATTTTCTCAAATATTAAAGTAGCTAGGCTACTTTATATAAATTGTTTTAACTTCTCTTGATAAATACTTTGAATTCTAAATAGTTGCGTACAGAGTAGTTGATTGATCTTATTCGCATGAGAGGTCATTTCATTCTCTGTACGTATATTAAAAAAATCAAATATAAACGTGTTCAAGAAGTGAAAATACTCTTGATAAACCAATGATAAGTCATGAGCTTTCGTGGACGAGTCTCCCGTTAACTCTTTATATAAAATATTTAAAGAGCTTAGAAAGCGCGAATCAGAACTAAACTCCATGCTTTGCTGCTTTTTTACAATCTTTTTAACTCTTATCGCATACTCGTATCTTTGCCTTACTGCGTCTTTGTCTTCTTTGCTAAACTCTCTATTTGAATTTTTTTCAAATTCAAGCCGTAGATTCTCTCGTATCTTTTTTTTGTTCATTTTCTCAAACAAGGCTGTATTGAGGCTTTCTCCATGAATAGGCGTGGTGTTTTTAAATAAAACCCCATCGCTTAAATTGTATACGTTTTGATAATTTTTTTTAAAGCCTACGGAAGTGGAGTTTATGGATTCAATCGAGATAAGAAAGTTTGGATTGGTATAGGCGTTCTCGCCGAAGTTGGAGGGATAGGTGATGATTGAATTTCTTAACGTCATGACGTCTTCATGCAAGTCTGCGTCATCCAAGCTGATTTTTTTCGCATTTACGTGAGTTTTGGCGTGAGTGTATCCTGTTTTAGAGTCAAGGGCTAGATCTAAACCAAGAAGATAAATCTCTTTAACCTCAAACGCGAGAAAGAGAAGATAGGATGTTGAACCAATGCAAGGCGCTGATAAATTTCCAAAACTTTCTTTGTAATTTGTTCCATTTTCAAAAAAGAAAACGCTCTCTTTGTCTAAAAGGTCGACAACTTTTTTTGGCGTTCTAGCGGAAAGTAGAAAAAGAGTCTCTTTAAAGTACTCAAGCGATTCTATCCTCGTAAAGAGTTCGGCCGTTATCTCAAAACCATCCAAATGAGTCACAATGTCGGGTTTTATCTCATGTCTAAAGAGTTCAATGAGCGTCGCCGATACCGCCACTATGATGAATTTGTCTTGATTCTCTTTTATCCATTGTATGTTTTTAAGTAGAGAGGGACCCGCCGCTAAGAGTAAAACGGGTTTTTCTCCCAGCGTTTTGCCCGAGTAGTTTTTTAAAATATTTAGAAATTTATACTTTGCGCTT
>CALDOC010000137.1 GCA_937914675.1 uncultured Sulfurimonas sp. | reverse complement strand
TTAGTATTATACTTGATTAATATCACATCTTATTGATAATGATTACTATAACTATTGACATTAATAAAATTTTGATGTACAATTCTACAAATATTAAATGATTTTGATAATACATATTAAAATCATAATTAAAAGGATTATTATGAAAATTACAAAAAAAATAGCGCTTGCGTTTACGTCGGTGCTTATCATGTCAAGCACGATTCATGCTGACGACAAATCTGACATAGAGACGCTTAAACAACAAATAAAAGAGTTACAAGAGATGACTCAAACGCTTACGGATGAGACTAGCGACCTTAAAACAGGATTTAACTATACCACTGTAGATGAGACAAAAGCATACAAAGGCTTGGGACCGGCTGCGTCAAAAGTTTACTATTCAAAATCTCCACTTAGTATTGGTGGTTATGGAGAGATGTATATCTCAAATACAAACAAAGCAGATGGAACAAGCGCTGCCGAAACACAGGTAAAAAGATTTATCACTTACTTTGGTTATAAGTTTTCAGACAATATCATTTTAAACACTGAAATAGAGTATGAAGGTGGTGGAGCAACCGTTGGTGGTAGTGGGGATGAAGTGATTGTTGAGTTTATGTATCTTGATTTTTTAGTGAATAAAAGTTTCAACATGAGACTTGGAAATATGCTAGTTCCTATGGGACTCATCAATGAGCAACATGAACCTACTCTTTATACAACGGTACAACGTCCTCGTACTTCATACTACCTCATACCGTCTACTTGGCATGAAAGCGGTTTGATGGCTTATGGAAACATCATTGATGGACTTGAATACAAAGCGGCTCTCATCACTGCTCTACAACCAAATGACGCTGGTGGTGACAAGTGGCTTAGAAAAGGTCGTGGAGGCTCATTTAAGGTTGAACAACCAAAACCTGCTGGAGTTTTAAGAGTCGACTATACAGGGTTAAATGGCTTATTAGCTGGAGCCTCTGTTTATAGTGATGCAGATATTTTAATGTGGGATACTCATGTAGACTATAAAAAAAGTGGTGCAAGACTCTATGGGACATATACACAGACAAGTCGTTCTGGTACAACTGGCACACAGGTTAAAGAAGCGAATGGTGGTTATGTAAACGCTAGTTTTGACATTCTGTCGTTAACTTCCATGGATAACAAACTGCCTATCTTTGTTCAGTATGAGAAGTTGAGTCCTCAAGCAAAACGTGCAGATGGGACTTCAGGCGACGCTACTCAGAACATCTCCATTGGCGTAAACTTTTTTCCACACCCACAAGTTGTTTTAAAGGCTGACTACGTACTTGCGGAGACAAACAATCAAACTGACAAAATCGCAAGTTTTTCAATGGGATTTATCTTCTAATAAAGGCTGAAAAAATGAAAAAAACTATACTAATCTTTTTATTGACGAACTTCTCTTTTGCACTCTCTTTGAGCGCGAAAGTGCTTATTTCTCCTATTGAAGCCATGAAGGAAAACTATTCTCTCTCTGCGGACGTTAGTAAAAAAAACCTGCTTCTCACTAAAGAAAAGTTTCAAAACATACAAAAGAGCGCAAAGGTAAAACTAGATACAAAGATATATAGAATTTTTACAGCTAAAGAGCATGAGAAAGTTCTCGGATTTGGAATTTTAATCAACAAACAAGTTCGCTCTAAAAATGCGGTAGTTCTCTATTTTATCTCAAAAAGCGTTCTTAAAGGCATTGAAATTATTGCCTTTAATGAGCCACAAGAGTATATCCCCACAAAACATTGGAATGAACAATTTAAAAATATACCAACAGATAAAATGCTTCGACTCTCTACCGACATACCGACCATTACGGGAGCGACGCTCAGCGCTAGAAGCATTACCGATGGTTCAAGAGTCGCGTTTGCGATATATAACGAATTACTAAAGGAGCAATAGGTGCGTTTTACACTAATTAAAGACCTTAAACAAGACAACGCCATGAAACCTATTTTAAGCGGCTTGTTACTATTTATCATTATATACATCATATCTGACGTTATGGTAAAACAGAGTAGTTTTGGGATATTCGCTCATGAGGTGCAATTAACTCTTTTTGGAAACGCTGATGAGTTTTTAGAGCCTATAAGCAAATCCTCATTTTTAGAGTTTATCCATATGGAGATATTTTTTCTCATGATGATTCTTTTGACGCTCAGCGCGGTATTCGCAAGACTCTCCAACAAACAACCCTACTCTATTTTGATTATAAACATAGCCATGATTAGCGCGTTGACTTCACTTATAACTCTTGGGCTTACTTATTTCGTGAATGATAGTTTTATAAATATCTATGTAGGGAGTTTCTTCACTTGGCATATAGTGACGTCTTATATGGCGCTTTACTCTTTATGGAAGTTACATTATGCAAAAAGCGTATAAGTACTCCATACTCTACTTCTTAGCTTTTAGTTTACTTCTTTTAGTAAGTGCCGTTTTACTTTTTGAGGAAAAGATAGGATTTTCATATGAGAGTGTTTTAGCGTATTATATGGGAGATGAAGAGAGGTTTGTTACGCCTAAAAGCGGTACTGGCGTCTTAAAAATCATTTTGCCGCACATCTTTGCTTTTGGACTGTTCCTCATGGTGATTTTACACTTTCTCATTTTTACAAAAGTCAATAAATCAAAAAAGATTCAATTAATTATATATTTATCATTTGGTACGGCGTTTTTTGAGTTATTTACTCCATTTCTTATCATAAATGGTTTCGAGTTTTTTGCTTATATGAAGATAGTCTCTTTTTTTAGTCTCTTTTTTTTAGTTATATACGTCTCATGGTTACTTTTTCAAAGCGTCATGTATGAGTAAATCATTTACGTATAGTTCTATATTTTCACTCACAACTAAATCTTTTTGATTGTCTAAAACGATATACCCCACTTCTAAACTATCCAAAAATGAAAAAGCTTTTCTTTTTGGCATAACGCTTACCGCGGTGGCGTAAGCGTCAAGGTCGCTACTTGGAAGTTTTGAGACTAAGGTAATAGAGATAAAATTATTTTGAGAGCGTTTCGTTTTTGGATTGATGAGGTGATTGTTTTTTGCACTTTTTACGTAACGATTATAGTTCCCACTTGTACTTATACCCATATCGTCTTCTTTGGTGTCAAAACTCGCTAAAGGTTTTGAGTCCAATGGATTATTAATCTCTATCTTGCAAGAGCCTAAACAGCGAATATCTCCACTAGCGGCTATTTTAGCTTTTTTAACGCCATGAAGCCTAAAATAATCCGCTACTTTACAAACCGCAAAACCTTTTCCCATTCCACCTAAATCTATCTTTATATTTTCTGTGATCTTGGCTTCATTTTCATCAAACGTCAAAGCGCTAAAAGAGACGTCGCTATTTTCTAACTCTTTAGTATTTGGCATTCGTTCATCATCACCGAACCTGTACAAATCTTTTGTGATGGAACCTATGGCTATATTAAAGTAGGCGTCTGTTTTTTTGTAGTAGTTGTCGCTTAACACTAGCGCTTCGTATGTATAACTATATAGTTTACTATATAGTAAAGCGTGTTTATCATGATTTAGTATATATATAGGAGAATTTTTATTATAAGAAGACAGTGATTTATCCACAAGGTCTACAATGGAAAAAGCGGGAGTTAGACGTTTTTTATATTGTTCGTCTAAAGTTATGGTGACAAAAGTTCCCATCTGAACTTTTGTCCTTGTAATCATCTCCGCGCTAGCGTTTAACGTTAGTAGTACAGACAAAAATAAAAGAGATTTCATTTTTTAAATATTGATAACTTCGTTTACCTCTAAACCAAATCCGCTAAGACCCACAAAATCAGTCTGCTTAAGTGAACTTATGAGATTCATCTTGGAAATTCCGAATGATTTGATGATTTGCGCTCCAATTCCAAACTCTTTTGGCGCCGAGTTGTCTTGGTGATTTGTTTTGTTTATAAAGACTAAAATGCCACTATTTATTTTCAAATACTCTATTGAACGCACTAAATTGTTGTATTTTTTCTGATTTAAGAGCAGCTCAATGTCTGGTATGACATTGTGAACGCGAACGTTGGCGACTTCTCCAGCGGAGTAAAACTCTATCGCCGTATGTTTGATGCCATCATGATCTTCAAACGTGTGTTGCTTTACTTTTACGCCAAAGAATTCCATCTCTTCAACTTTCGTTTCGTTTACAAGTCTCTCGTTTGCCAAACGATACTCAACTATGTCCGATATAAAAACAGTTTTAATATTGTGTTTTTCACCAAACGCGTCAAGATCGTCGCGACGAGCCATTTCCCCGTCTTCTTTTATAATCTCACATATAACGCCAGCTTCGCTAAGTCCCGCAAGACGACAGATGTCAACGCTACCCTCGGTATGTCCAGTGCGAATGAGCGTTCCACCGTCTTTGGCGATAAGGGGGAAAATATGCCCCGGTTTTACAAGATCGCTTGCATGAGAAATTGGGTTTGCCAATATGCGAATCGTGTCGTCCCTCTCACCGGCGGAGATCCCGGTCAAAGCGTTTTTCGCGTCTACCGAAACGGTAAAAGCCGTCTCATAGGAAGAGGTGTTTGAACTTACCATTGGATTTAGGTCAAGTTTTGTAGCGATTGTTTTGCCAATGGCGACGCAAATCAAGCCACGAGCATGAGTCGCCATGAAGTTCACGTGTTTAGGAGTGCTAAACGCGGCGGCGTAAACCAAAT
>CALDOC010000136.1 GCA_937914675.1 uncultured Sulfurimonas sp. | reverse complement strand
CATCTACCAACTCTTTTGTTTTTTCTATGTTTCCTAAGCGTTTTGACGAAGCGGAATTTACGTTTTTGGCGTTAGCGTAAATAACGTTTGCGGTGTCGAGAGAATTGTTAGACAATATTTTTTTCAATAACGCGGCTTTCTCTTCTAAGTCTCTAATAAAGTCTCTTTTTACAACTAGTTCGTCTTCTTTAAGTTTAATGCCAAATAGCATGCTTGTCCTTTATCGTAATTTCCAATGTGTTTTAATCCCGCAAGTAGGACATTCTGGTATCAATTCATCTTTTTTTACATGTATCAAAGCCCCGCAATCAAGGCATTTTAAGTCTGCTTCAATAATCGCTTTTGACCCAATGTGAAATTCCATTTTCATAGCGGTGGCGGTGTAAGTGGTAACTCCATAAGGCACAAAATAAGTGAGTAATAGTTTTGCGATATTTAAATTTTCAAAGTTTAACGTAAAAATATTTTCACCTTGATTTATAAGATTTAAGAGCGTCCCAACGATCAGTGAAATTTTTATGGCTCTGTTGAGTATATTTGAAGACAACGCGACTTCGCAGTATATCTTAAAGTGTTCCATCTTACTCATGAGTATCCTTGAATTTATCGCGTATTTCTAAAAAATCATCTAAATTATCTAAGAAGAGTTTCACGAGTTTAGGCTCAAAATGTTTGCCGCTCTCTTCTTTGAAAAGTTCCAAAATTTTATCCAAGGGCCACGCTTTTTTGTAAATTCTTTCACTTCCAAGCGCGTCAAAAACGTCAGCGAGAGCGGTGATCCGACCATAAACATGAATGTCTTCACCTTTGGCAGAGTTTGGATACCCCGACCCGTCCCACTTCTCATGATGCTCACCCGCCACTATCGCGGCGGCTTGAAGTATGGGCTTGTTTGAGTGTTTGAGCATGTTGTATCCCAGCTCGGCATGAGTTTTCATGATCTTAAATTCATCAAGGGTGAGTTTTCTAGGGGCGTTCAAAATAGCGTCGGGAATCCCAACTTTACCTATGTCATGCATAGGACTCGCCATGTGAAGTTTGTCCGCTTCTTCGTGTGACAAGCCATACAAAAGCGCTAGTTTTTTAGAGTAAAGAGCCACCCGTTTTACATGGTTTCCCGTCTCTTTTGAACGAGTCTCGCCAATCTCGCCCATCGCGTAGATAACTTCGCGTTGCGTGTCCTCTATGGCGTCGTTTAGCTCCATGACTTCCGTTACATCCGTAAAGTACGCAAGGATTAACGTCTCAGACTTTACTGGTATGAGTTCTATCTGGAAATAAACGTCTCCATGTTTTTGAATAAAAACATCTTCTTTATCCTCATGAAGCAAGCCCTCATGGCTTATATGAAAGTTTTTTATGGATTCTATGTCGGTAAATATTCTTTGAGCTGATTTGTTTTTAAAAACAACGCCACCACTTTCATTAAATATAAAAACAGGGGAGGTTCTGTACTTTGGAAGTAGTGAAAGGTAGTAATTGTCTTTACTAAAGCGTGCATTTATTTTAAGTGCAAAATATAAAAAGCAAAATTTTGTAT
>CALDOC010000135.1 GCA_937914675.1 uncultured Sulfurimonas sp. | reverse complement strand
CACCTCAGGGGTATCATCTCATCAAATTTAAATTGACTCCTTTATGTAATTACAATATAATTACATAAAGGAGTTTATAATGACAACGCTTACAAAAATTGGAAACTCACAAGGAATTAGAATTCCTAAACCATTAATACAACAAGCGCATCTTGAAAATGTAAGTTTAGAACTAGAAGTTTTAGAAAATGGCTTATTAATAAAACCTGTAAATAATACAGGTAGAGGCTCATGGAAAGAAAATATTGAAAAAGTTCTTTCTAGTCATAAAGGAGTTAAAGACGAAGGTGTTTTAGAAGACTTGCTTGATGATAATGACTTGGAAGACTGGCAATGGTAGTAGATATCAAAAGGTTTGAGGTGCACTTGGTAAAGTTAAACCCTACGGTTGGTTCTGAAATTCAAAAGACAAGACCATGTATTGTAGTTTCGCCAAACGAGATGAATGTTTTAAAAACAGTTATAGTCGCGCCTATGACCTCTAAGGGGTTTGATTTTATATTTAGACCAAAAATAAAATTTGAAAAGAAAAATGGCTTAGTGTTACTAGATCAGATTAGAACAGTTGATAAAACAAGACTTGTAAAAAAACTCGGAGACGTTGATGAAGCAACATCAAAAGAAATTTCAAAAATGCTTGTTAATATGTTTGAATTATAATTAAATGATAACAACACGCAGGAGCCTAAACGAGCTAGACCGTTATAAGTCAAAGAAATAATTTGGCTATGTCCGGAAATTTATCGGCTATACTCAGTCGTTAACTTACATTGCTAAAAATTCTCTCGGCGGTGTTTTGCGCGCTTTGTATTGTCTCATAGGTTACAATTTTGGGTATTCCTTTTTTTTGCGTAAGAGCACAACTTCCAAGCGGGAGCTTTGGAGCCAAAAAATAAGCATGTTTAATGTAATATTACGAAAATATTTTGTAAAGAATGGTTATAACAGTCATGGAACGAGTAAAATTTGGAGATTTTTATAGAGATAAAACAAACGCCGTATTTTTAGCGATATACGTTAGAGAAATATCTCCATGGAAATATTTTAATGGGGATATAAAAAATATGAAATGCCCCGCCATCATTATGATAGACAGATGGGATGGCAGAATGGGTTTTCCAGGCGGAACGGTAAATGAAGGCGAAGAGCTTTTAGACGCGTTGGTTAGAGAGGTAAAAGAGGAGATTGGCATAACCGTCAAACCGGATAAAGTTAAAGAGATAGCTTCTCATGAGTGGAAAATAGCTACGCATCTTTATGGATTGGAAGTATTGGAAGTGGAATTTTTGCATATTTATTATCATATATTGAACAATTTTTCTCGTTCAATCCTCCTTCACGCCTATGAAGAAGGCGACAAGTCTCACTTTATGTCCGAGATAACGGGCATAAAAATCATCCCATTGGTTCAACACGCGGGAAAAGGCGTTAATCTTTTTTTAAACAACTCTTTTGCGGGTTCGGCGAAAAACGAGTTGTTAATCATGCTTGAAGAGCTATTTGAGATAAAGATTAAAACTTCATCGTCAAGCTAGTCGCGGTCACCGCGTTTGACAATCTTTGCCACAATTTCATCCGGTAACGTTTTTGGGTATGGCTCTATGCGCCAAGTGTCGCCGTTCGTTAGCTCGATGTTTCCACCCCATTTTTCATCCGTGTCAAACTCCAAAGAGACTATTATCTCTTCCATGTCTCTTTTTGCAAGGTAGAAAAGTATCTGCCCTTTCTCATTTTCTCTTAACATTATCGTTGCCATTTTTTATCCTTTTAATTTAGTGAAAACTTTTTTAAATCTATGCCATAAATCGTCTAACGCCACGTTTTCAAAAGTTATCTCAAATAGATTTTCATCCAACAGTTTCACGTAAGAGGGTGAAGAAAACTTTTCATCGTCTCTTGAGGGAAAATCGTTACGGTAGTGAACGCCCCTACTCTCCTCGCGTTTGAGAGCGGAGAGTATCATGGCTTCCGCAATGTAGAGAGCGTTTTTAAACTCTAAGATTGATGAGAGTTCCACGTTGTTTTCTCTATCTTTGTTGACGCAATGCAATCCGTACTGCTTTTTAAAAAGATAACTCGCGTACTCGTAAGCGTCGACAAGAGTGCTCTCGTCGCGGAATACGCCAACTTTTTTAAATAGAGTCTCACCAAGATTTTTACGCATTGCATTGATGTTAAAATGGCTCTCGCCATCTATGATTAAATCAATTCGACGAAGCTCTTTGCTTATCACGGCGTAATCTATGGGTAAAAAATCATGCCGTTTGACTCTTTTCGCGGCTTCGCTCCCAGCTAAACGCCCAAAGTATATCCCCTCTAAAAGAGAGTTTCCACCCAGTCTATTGGCTCCATGAACGCCTGTAACCGCGCACTCTCCGCAAGCGAATATACCTGGAATATCTGTCGAGGTATCACCTCGCGTCCAGATGCCTCCTATACTATAATGAGCAGATGGAGTCACCTCCAACAGCTCTTTTGTAACGTCTATTCCAGCGCTATTTAGCGCCATCTTCTGAGTTGATGGAAGTTTCGTCTCTATGAGTTCAGGAGAAAGATGCCTAAAATCAAGATAGACTTTGTGTCCATTTATAATATGCTCGGTAATCTCCCTTGAGAGTTTGTCGCGCGTTTGAAGTTCATCCGTAAAACGCTCTCCTGTTTCATCCACAAGGTAAGCGCCTTCTCCACGAGCCGCTTCGCTTACAAGCGCGCCGTTTGTAACCAACGTCGTTGGATGAAACTGAACAAACTCCATGTTCGATAGTTTCATCTTCGCTCTTAGAGCCGCCGCGATAATGTCTCCGGAACTCTCTTGAGAATTGGTTGAGTGTCCTCTGTATATGCCGGCGTAACCGCCTCCGGCAAGAACCAAAGATTTGCATGCAAAAGCGATAACCTGAGAATCTCGACGACGAAGAACGGTCACGCCAGAGAGTTTTTCCTTGTACTTGGCAATGCTTAAAAATTGATGGTTGCTTAAGATATGAACTCCGGCGTTTCTACACTCCATAAGCAACTTTTGAACAATGGCGCTACCGGTTCTATCTGCGATGTAACATGTCCTCTTGGCGCTTGTTCCACCAAACGGTCGTTGCTTGAGTTTCCCACAATTATCAGCGTCAAATCCAACGCCCATCTCTCTTAACTCTTCTATTATGTCTGGAGCGTCGTGACACATGTCTGAAATATTTTTCTCATTTACCAAACCATCCGAACCAGCTATGGTGTCGTTTATATGATGAAGAATGGAGTCATATTCATTAATATTAATAACAGCGTTTATGCCACCTGACGCAACTGCTGAATTTGATCTAAAGGGATTGCTTTTTGTAAGAATGGCGACGCTACATCCCGTCTTTTTTGCGTATAGCGCCGAGAACAACCCAGCGATTCCACTGCCAACGACTATGACGTCATAGAGCATTCGTATTGCCTGCGACTCTATTCATGCTCTCTTTAGAGGCCGATGGCAAATAAGCCAGCGTTAGGTTTTCTTCCACGTGAGTTGGATCCACCGCTCCAAAAAGAGCGCTTATGGCTCCACCGGAACGCGCAAACTGAAGCGCGGACGCCACGTCGTTAAAATCGCTCGTGCCCAACGCTTCGCCAACGTCAGGAGAAAATTTCCCCTTAAAAAGGTTTAATTGAAGTAAAGATGAAGACGCCATAAACTGTAATCCAAAACCTTGAATGGCTTGCATGAGCGTATAGTAACGACCATCTGGTCCTTTTTGATTTGTAAAGTTGTAGGCTTCGGGTTTGCCAAGGTTAAATGGGGACTGAACGTATTTAAAGTGATGGTTTTTCCCACCTACTTTTTGCGCTATTTTAACAATGTCTCCAAGACTCATATACTCTTTGTGAGTCTCTTCATACAAAAAACCATTCCATGTAGCCAGACCATACGATTTGATTTTCCCCTCTTCAACCAATTTTTCAAAAAGTTTAAAAGCTTTTTCTATACGTTTTAACAATGTTTTATAATCTATGTAACCGAGTTGCGTTTCTGGATTATGCAAAAACAATATATCCAACGTTTCAAGCTTCAAATTTTTTAAAGATTTTTCAACGCTCCACCTTAAATATTGAGGAGAGAGACAGTGTTGATCTATGATTATCTCCTCTTTTGTCGCAAGTCCGCTATCGACCACAGTCTCGTTTATCCACTGATAGGGATTTTCCGGGAATGGAAATTCTAGTGGTAAAAATCCCGCTTTTGAAGTGATAACGAGTTGTTCTCTCGAAGCTTTTCCATCAGCGAACAACTCTTCCAAAGCCTCTCCTATCTCCTCTTCGCTCACTTGATAACGATAATTTATAGCGGTGTCTATAAGGTTTATACCATTTAAAACAGCCATTTTTACGGAGTCTTTATAGTTAACTACGTAGTTCTCTTCACGGTAAGGTTCTTTTCTAAAAGTTCCCAAACCGAGAGATGAGACAAAAAAATCTCCATTAAACCGATAAAAGTCTTTGGCGTACTTAGGAAACTGTTTTAAGTAAGCAAAAGTAGCCTCTTTGGTCGCGTAACTCATATTACGTCACTATTACTCTAATGTTCGCTTTGAGTTTAAAAGCTAGCATGTCTTGAATACCGGCAAGTGTCGTCGTAGTGTTCATAGAACAGCTCATACACTCTCCTTGGTATTTTATAAGCACTTCAAAAGCGTCGCCATCCTCTTTAATGTCAATGAGTTCAACGTTGCCACCGTCCGCTTTAAGCGTTGGACGTATGTACTCTTCTAGTATGGACTCAACCGCTTTTATTTTTTGAACAAGTCCCATTGAGGCGAAATTACCATTACCTTTCGCTTCGATAATTTTACGAGTTTTATCTTCCGCTTCAAGTTCAACCGCCACCTCGGCTAACAAATCAACCAAATAAACGTCTTTCTTCTCATGTCCACCTGGTTTTATGCATGATTTACAAAAACCACCCGCTTTGGTATAGTCCGTAATCT
>CALDOC010000134.1 GCA_937914675.1 uncultured Sulfurimonas sp. | reverse complement strand
AAGAACTTTAACGTTATACTCTTTGTATAGTTTTTTTGTAAATTCCAAAGGTTCTTCCACTTTGAGCCAAATGTAAAAAGTGGCTTTTGGTATCTCAACTCCAAGAATCTCTTTTGCCAACTTAAAGTTATTTTTGTAAATTTCTCTCGCAGTCGCTACATGAGACTCATCGTTCCAAGCCGCCGCCGCGGCGCTTTGCAGAGGAAGAGGGGAAGCGCAACCAACGTACGTTCTATAGTTTACGTACTCTTTTAGAATGCTTGCGTCTCCCGCGATAAAGCCAGAACGCAAACCGGGAGCGGAAGAACGCTTTGAGATGGAGTTAATGACTAAAATATTTTTAAACGTTGGATTAGCCGCGTAAACGGAGGCTTCCAAAAGTGAAGGCGTCGGTTCATCCGTGTAAATTTCACTGTAACACTCGTCATTTAAAAGCACGAAATCATGCTTAAGCGCTAAGTAAACCCAATCGGCGAGCTCTTCTAGCAAAAGAGTTGAAGTGGTGGGGTTGTTTGGAAAGTTTAAAATAACCAAATGACATGACGCAAGCTCAGTTTCATTTATCTCAGGCTTAAAATTATTTTCTTGCGTGAGGTTGAGGTGAATAACTCGAGCGCGAGTCGCAATCGCCGCGCCCTCATAAATCTGATAAAAAGGATTTGTATACGCCATGACTGGATTTTCTTTGTCAAAAAGAAAAAATTGTGGAAAATTAAAAAGCACTTCGCGCGTTCCAAAAGTTGGAATGATCTGCTCGTCGCTAAGCTTAACGCCAAATCTTTTTTCAACAAAGCTTCTTTGCGCTTCTCTTAAGTTTGTCTCGCCAGCCGTTTTTGGGTATCTTCTTAGTAGAGCCGAGTTCTCCGCCAATGAGTTTTGTATAAATTCCGGCGTCTCAAACTGTGGTTCGCCAATGGTGAGCGCAGAGGCCTCATAGTTATTGTTTGGTATAATGTTTTTTAGTAAATCATTGAGTTTTTCAAATGGATAGGGTTCAAAATGCATTGTTTTCGCTTTAGTTAAATTGACGCAATTGTATCTAAAAATTGCTTATTAAAAGTTAGGAAAGTTTATGAAG
>CALDOC010000133.1 GCA_937914675.1 uncultured Sulfurimonas sp. | reverse complement strand
TTGTCAACGGTCCAAAATATAACCTTGCGTTTTTGTATGATTCCACATTCCAACGCCACTTCTTTGAGTGCCACGTCAATGTCGAAATAACTAATATAGTCGTAGCGTTCATCAAACGTTTCATCGCGCAAAACCGACGCGTCGTCAATGAGCTTGTGAAGCTTTATATCATGGTTTAAATGACGCGCGTATTCTAAAACGACATCATCGAAACAAGAAACTTCCACAAAATCGAGTTTATCGCATATTTTTTTTTCTATGATTTCACACAGTCTTTTGTAGGTGGACGGGACGTACTTGATTTCCAAAACAATTATGATTTTGTTGTTTAAAAGTTCAAGCAGTTCGTCTAGAGTCGGTATGGATTCGCCCAAACCGACGTCGATTTTTTTCAACTCCGAGTACGAAAGATTTTCAAGTTTTACGTCTGAGCCGGTAAATCGAGAAAGGTCGTCGTCGTGAAAAAGCGCGACCTCTTCGTCAAGGCTTAGCCTTAGGTCGGTTTCTATGCCGTCGGCGCCCGCTAGTATGGCTTTTTTAAAGGCCAATAGCGTGTTTTCAGGATACAGTTCGCTCAAACCTCTATGCGCGATATTTTTCATAAATACACCTCTTTGCGTTATTATACTACATGAATAAAAAATATGACGTAGTTATTATTGGCGCTGGCGTCAACGGCGTCGCGATCGCGAGAGCTCTCTCTTTGTCTGGAAAAAAAGTTCTCGTCGTTGATAAAGCGCGCGTCGCTTCAGGCGCCTCGTCGCACTCGTCGCGCCTCATACACGGAGGCTTGAGATACTTGGAAAATTTTGAATTTTCATTGGTCAAAGAATCCCTGCATGATCAAAAATACCTTTTAGACAACTATCCGGATTTGGTGAAACTCCACCCGTTTTATCTACCCATTTCCAAAGACTCCAAACGCCCGTCTTGGCTAATTCGCGTCGGTTTATGGCTCTATGGAGCGCTCGCCTACCACAAAGACAAACCTGCAGAGGTCGACTTGGCGCAATTTTTAAAACAATTTAGGGCGGTCAAAGGGGAGAAGTTACGAACGGTGTTTCGATATTTTGACGCAAAAACAGATGACGCCATGCTCACTC
>CALDOC010000132.1 GCA_937914675.1 uncultured Sulfurimonas sp. | reverse complement strand
CTATGAGTCAAGCTAATTCCGTACAACAAAACGTTATGAGATTGTTACAATAATAGTTTCTAACTAAGAGTCAAGGTTTAGACCTTGTCTCTATATAAATATCTTCAACTCTTCCTCATACTCTTTCTCAATCTTTAACAGTTCTTTACATAACAATTTATTTATCGTATTGGCGTAGCTGACGTCAATTTCTGCTTTGTTGTTAAAAAAATCAAAAATAAAAGTATACAAAAGATGAAAATACTCTTGATAGATAAGGGAAAGATCTTTGGCTCTTGATGAAGAGTCTGTACTTAAAGCGTTAAACAAGGATTGAAGAGAATTTAAAAACAGAAGATTGGAAGTAAAATTGACGCTATTTTGTTTTTTGATAACTTTTTTCACTCTAAGAAGATAATTGAATCTTTGTTGTAGGAGTTCTTTCTCTTCCGCTAGTAAAGCTTTTGCCGAGTTTGCGTCAAGATCACTAAAAAGCTCACTTTTAATAATCTCCTTGTCTAAGGTTTTCATGTTTTTTACTGAAACTTCTGAACTCTTTAACGCTTGCGTATTTTCAAATCTCACCCCATCGCTTAAGTTATAAATGTTTTGCCAAGAGTGCTTAAAGCCTTTTGCAGTGGAGTTTATTGAGTTTATGGAAATCAAAAAACTTGGGTTTGTGTAAGCTATTTCATTGAAATTAGAAGGGTAGCTGATGAGAGATTCTCTAAAAGAGAGATTATCCTCTTCTTTATCTACGTTATTTAAATCGATTTGTTTGGAATCGACATGCGACTTTGCATGCGTATACCCTGTTTTTGAGTCCACGGACAGGTCTAAACCTAAGAGATATAACTCTTTTACGTCAAACGCAAGCAGGAGTAAAAACGTTGTAGAACCAATGCATGGAGCGGAAAGGTTTCCAAAACTCTCTTTATAGTTTGTTCCATTTTCAAAAAAGAAGATATTCTCTTTGTTTAAAAGGTTTATTATTTTTTGTGGAGTTCTAGCAGAGAGTAAAAAAACAATGTCCCTAAAGTAATCAGGGTTGTCAATGTTGGTAAAAAGCGAGGCTGAGACGTCAAAACCATCGAGATGAGTCACAATGTCTGGTTTAACGTCAGCTTTGTAAAGCTCAAAGAGGACAGCGGAAATTGCCACAATGACAAACTTGTTCTGATTCTCTTTTATCCATGCTATGTTTTTTAAAAAAGATGGTCCCGCTGCAAGATATAAAACAGGTTTTTCCCCTAAAGTCTGATTGGAGTATTTTTTTAAAATGTTTAAAAATTTATACTCTTCTTTTATGTAAGAGAGCGGTCGTAAGTATTGCTCAAGTATGTTGTTATAAAAAAAGAGGTTGTGAGATTGGGAAATGAGTTTTATATGTAGCTCTTTGAGTTTTTCTTCACTATGGTTGAGCATCTGAAAATATTTGAGATAGTGATTGAACTCAAAGTGAGTTTGTATAAAGTGAGAAGCTGTGTTTGAAAACTCATCCGAAGATTCAAAGATACTAAAAAAAAGTTTTGCGTCTTTAGCAATCTGGCTGTAAGGCGTGACAAATAAAGAGAGTTTAAAGAGCTCTAAGTCATCTTCAATGATGAGATAAACTTTTGAGTTTATTTTTTGGTGTATTAAGAAGAGATGTTCTCCTAGTCCCGTTCCAAAAAACACAAACTTATGTATCTCTTTCATTTCATTTGTATATAAATCAGCTTGGTTGATGGCGTTTAAAATGGAAGCAATACCGCTTAAGGGATTGAGTTTTATATCGGCAGCGCTATATTTTTTTAGAGTATCTGCGTCTTTTGTAATCTCTTTAAAGGTTTTAAAAAGATTGTCTTCTTTAGAAAAGTTAACGCTTTGGCTCACTTTTTTGGCATAAAGCGAGCTATCCGCATTATAAAGAAGTTTGTTTGTTAGAGTCTCTTTTACCTCAAAATAGCCATGTTCATGAATTAGCTCATACTTTTCTTGGTATACGCCCTGAGAAAGCGCTGAATCAAAAGCTGCAATTTTTGCAAAAAGTGTAGCTTGTTCTTTTTGTAAATAAGCTATATTTTCACGATATGTTTTCTCTGCAATCGTTTGTATATCTTCAAAATCCATAAATATTTTCCAGTTTTTAAGTATAATTAAAAATAGTAGCAAAATAAAGGTCTTTTTATGGTTAAAGAAGTGAATATAGCCGTCGCAATCGCTTTAGTTGATGAAGCGCTTACGCAGAGCGTAGAGTTGATGAACCGTTTGCAAGATGAGCATGGGATAGGGTTTATTGGAAACTCTCAGCAAGCAGCGCATATAACGCTTTGCGTAGGAGTTATTAGTGAAGATAAATTAAGTCTTCTTTTTGAGAGCCTAGAAGACGTACTCAAAGATGAAACGTTTGTTATCTCTACAAATGGGCTAGGTCTATTTCTTCAAGAAAAACCTAATTTACACATACGATGGAGACATAACGATAAGCTTTATGAACTCAAACATTTGATTAAAGAGAGATTAAAAGGCGTATGGCAAGAAGACACTTTTTACAATGATGATAATAACTGGTTAGCAAAAAGTTCATTGGCTTATGAAGACTTCTCTTATTCGCATCTGTCTCGCATGAATTTTGATAAAATTAAAATCAAAAATGTCGATATGCAAGTAAGAGAAATAT
>CALDOC010000131.1 GCA_937914675.1 uncultured Sulfurimonas sp. | reverse complement strand
ATAAGTTGCGTGAGATACAAAACTCCACGACGCTCTTCAAGGTGCATAGCCGCGCGCGAGTACTCGAACATCAAACGTTGACTCATAGGTCTGTTGTTGTTCATTCTCAAAATCATCGAATCCGAATCGTAAGGCATCATCTCGCCGCTTTTTGTTGTAACTCCTTTAAATATTCCAAGTCCGAAGTAAGGAACCGTTGTCTGATTTCTCAGCTCTTTTTTTATCTCTTGCATTATTTCATTCATTAGTGACATCCTTTACCTGTATAGCAGACTTGCGCCGCTGCAATTTTTCTATAGAGAGTCTCTACGTCAAATTTATCTTCTATATTTGAAACAAAATCATCATAAAATATCGCCCCGTCTTTGGAGATTAAAATAATCGCTTTTGTAAGTTCATTTTCGTAAGGTTCGCCTTTTAAACGAACGCCGTAAAAATCGCCAAACTCCTCGTTTTCGTCTATGTAAAAATTAAATAGACTCATGGTTGGAATTTCATAAGAGTCATGAGCCACGACCAAAGAAGCCGTAACTTCATAATCGCCACCCTTGGGAAGCGTCTCTTCGATGCTCTTTAACTCCTCTAAAAAAGCCTCGTCTAAGAGAGGAGTGGAGATTATAAGTTGCGTTTTTCCATTTTGACCACCTAGAACTCGCTCTTTGGCGTTTTTGTCGACTACGGTGACTTTTTCCGACGCGTATCCAGCGTCTAGCGGCATGTCTTCAAGACGCATGGTGTATGTTTTGTATGTTACGTTCAAGTGAAGCTCCTATTATAAAATTTATGATGGCTGAATTTGTTTGCGTGATTATTGGCGGAATTTTTACAACTTTGATACCTGCTTTTTTCATGCTTTTTTTGGTGTTTTGACAATATTTGCTAGCGAGAAGATAACTGCAATCGCTGATGGTTTCCAATAAAGAGTAGTGTTCGCATTTGTGCGTCAAGTCGTTTTGGCGCTCTAAGCTACAGCTACACAAAAGTTCGCTCTCTGGAAATTTTTGGGATTTATATCTGTTTAATGGATTTACTACGACGGAGTGAAGTGAATAATGTATGGAGTTATTTACGCTATCTATATCGTATATGGCAAATTTCGGCGTCGTGTGAGGATTGTCTCTATATACCGTCGCAGTATCGTATACAGGTAACGCAATCTTCATAACTACACCTTT
>CALDOC010000130.1 GCA_937914675.1 uncultured Sulfurimonas sp. | reverse complement strand
AACTATTTATTTTAAAAGGCGCCAATGATGAAAAAATTAATTATAACGTTACTAATCGCAAGCTCTTCTCTTTTGGCGGGGACAATCAACGTAGCCGTAGCGGCGAACGTGAGTTACGCGATTGACGAGCTAAAAGCGGAGTTTAAAAAGAGCAACCCAGACACTAAGGTGCAAGTTACTCTTGGCAGCAGCGGAAAACTGACCGCCCAAATAACCAACGGCGCTCCATATGGAGTTTTTATGTCCGCAAACATGAAGTTTCCAGAAGCTCTTTATGAGCAAAAAATCGCCATGGCCAAACCGATAGTTTACGCGCAGGGAGAGCTTGCGTATTTGAGCTCAAAGCCGATGGATTTTTCAAAAGGAATGTCTCTTGTTAAAGATAAATCCATCAAGAAAATCGCTGTCGCAAATCCAACAACGGCGCCTTATGGAAAAGCGGCGATTGAGGCTATGAAAAACGGTGAAGTTTATGACAAAGTAAAGAGTAAGTTCGTTTATGCGGAGTCCGTCTCTCAAGTCGTAACTTACGCCGTGACTGCGGCGGACATAGGGTTTGTGGCAAAATCATCTCTGTACGGTTCAACCATGGCTGAGTTTAAAGAGGGCGTTAACTGGACTAGCGTTGATACGAAATTGTATAAACCCATCAAACAAGGAATCGTCATATTAAAATATGGCTCTAAAAACGCTGAATATAAAGCTTTTTACGACTTTATCTTGAGTGAAAGAGCAAAAAACATATTTAAAAAATATGGCTATTTAATCTAAAGTGGATCAGTAAAATTAGCAAAAGCGCCTTCAACGCTCATAACGTTTTTATACCGTGATTTTGTCCATCTTACATGTTTAGTCTTTAAGTCGCACACCGCTATGCGATAATTTGAGCCCATAAAAGGCTCGACGACGCAAATGATTTTATTCTCAACCTGTCGCGTCGCGTGAATGTTCCCCTCTAGGTTAAGAAAAAAATATTGTGGATAACTTAGTGGAGTAATTTCAACGATATTAACGCTTGTTCTTTTAGGTAAACTTTGCGAAATGAGGCTCGCGTCTTCGTAATCCTCAAACTGAACGCACCAATCGTCAAATCTTTTATTAAATTGTTTTAAATTTTCATCTAAAAAACCACCCGCTGGTGATTGTAATGCAAATATACCCATTCTTCAAACCTCTAAATAGTAAAAATGGAAGTTTACCACAAATCAATCTCGTCGGTGGATGAATTTGAAACATGATTTTGATAATCCAAAATCAACTCAAATGCTACCCCAAAACCGCCCTAATCTTACTCCCCTCGTCACTCTTGGCGTAAGTCCGAG
>CALDOC010000129.1 GCA_937914675.1 uncultured Sulfurimonas sp. | reverse complement strand
CCCATAAAGGCTAAAAAATGTCACAAAACAAACCAATCGGACAACTCCTTGAAGAGTTGGGTTTTATAACTAAAGAGCAGATAGAAGTCGCTTTGGACGTGCAAAAGGCAAATCCTAAATTTTTTGGAGAGACTCTTCAGGATTTGGATTTTGTAACTTCGGGTGAAATCGCTGAAGCGATCGCTAAGCAAAGCAATCTGGAGTTTATCAACTTGGAAAATGTCGTGCCTTGCGCCGAAGTGCTTAAGCTCATTCCTCAAAACGTGGCAAGAACAAAAAATATTTTACCCATCAGCATGGATGAGTACAATTTAGTGGTAGCTACTCAAGACGTCAATGATCTAATTTTACTAGATTATCTTCGCAAAATCTCAAAAAAAAATATAAAATTCGTTGTTGGAGACAAAAGCTCCATTGCTAGACATACGGAAATTTTTTATTATCAACTGCATAATCCAATTGAATTGGAAATTCAGGAGATTATAAAACAAACGCTTGCCAACCGAGAAATAGACATCCCCCTTTTGGTGAATTTATTGCTCAATAACGCGGTAAAAGATCGCGCTACGGATATTCATATATCGCCAGATAGTTCGGTAACGCATGTTTTTTACCGCATCGATGGGGTCTTGCAGCACTTCTATTCACTCCCTCTTCAATTACATACTCAGGTTATCGCACGTATTAAGATTCTGAGCAATTTAGATATTTCAGAGCAAAGAAAACCTCAAGACGGGGCGTTTAGTTATGAATTTTTAAACGAAACGTTTGATTTAAGGGTATCAACGCTTCCAACAAACCATGGTGAAAATATCGTTATGCGACTTTTGGGAAAAAACTCAGCGCTCTTTAGCCTGAAACATTTAGGGCTTACAGACCAAAACAGCGCAAAAATAGAAAAATATTTTACTAAACCTTATGGCATCGTGCTCATTGTTGGACCAACGGGAAGCGGTAAAACGACTACGTTGTATTCCGCTCTTCGTAAAATAAATTCTCTGAAAAAAAACGTTTTAACCATAGAAGACCCTATCGAATATAAATTCTCTTTTATCAAACAAACGCAGCTCAACGAAAAAGCGGGATACAATTTTCAAAGCGCCATTCGCGCCTTCATGCGACAAGATCCCGACGTTATGCTTGTGGGAGAGATACGAGACACTCAAACAGCCGAACTGGCCGTTCGAGCTTCCATCACGGGTCACCTTGTCTTGTCCACCCTCCATACCAACGACGCAGTCGGGACGATTCCACGACTAAACGATTTGGGCATTCAGCCTTATCTTATTGGTTCAGGACTTCTCGCCGTAATTGCTCAAAGATTGATACGCAAACTATGCAAAAGTTGCAAAAAAGAAACAACGCAAACAGTAGAAGAGTTGCAAAGTTTGGGAATACCCCGACGCGTTTTAGATTTGCATCCAGACTATACCTTGTTTGATCCGGTAGGATGCATTCACTGCAGACAAACGGGATACAGCGGAAGACAAGCCATTGTGGAGATACTCGAAGTGGATGAAGACATAGAAACCATGATAACGAACAAAGCCAATACGCAAGAGATACTCAAAGTTGCACATCAAAAAGGGATGTTCTCCATGAAAGAAGATGGATACGTTAAAGCCCTTTTGGGCATTACAAATATTGAAGAGATATTTAGAGTTGTGAATTAATGCATTTTATAGTTTCAGGTCTCGATACTCAGGGCTCTAAAAGTTCCGATTTTGTGGAATCAATCAGCTATGACGCTTTGCTACAAAAACTAGAACGAGATGATGTAATCCCCCTGAACATTATCGAAATACCCGCCTTTATCTCTCCTCTTATCCCATCAGGCGGAACTAAAATTTCTCCCAATGAAGTGATTGAAGTGATGGAAAATTTACACCTTGTCATAAAATCGGGACTGCCGCTTCATCAGGGTATTATTGATTTGGCGCAAGACAGCGAGAACAAAAGACTCAAAAATATGCTCTTTCAAATCGCCGATGACATAAGCAGAGGTAAATCTCTTTCCCTTGCCTTTGAACCCTACAAACATGTAGTGGGCGTTATGATTTTAAATCTTATCAAAATTGGCGAGGAGACTGGACAACTAGAAACTACTTTAAAAAGAGGGGCTTCCTTTTTACGTCGTACGGTTTCATTGAAAAAAAAGGCGAAATCAGCGCTCATCTATCCATCTTTCGCTTTTTCCGCAGTCATGGGCGCGATGTTGGTTTGGATGATTTACGTACTCCCTCAGATGACGGAACTTTTCGAACAAATGAATATGGACTTACCCCCTTTGACCATTTTTATCATGGACTTGTCAGATTTTTTGTCAAACTATATAGGATATCTCCTTGGAGGAATAATTCTTTTTGTCATACTATTTAAAGTGGCTCAAAAAAAGTATCAAGTCGTTCGTTGGCACATAGACAAATATTTATTGAAAACTCCAGTTTTAAAAACTGTAATTTCTAGCTTCAACATAGCTTTTATATCCGAATATCTCAGGCTCGCCGTTGTCTCTGGAGTTCCTTTGTATGAAGCGCTTGACACGTTAAACAAAAACATAAACAACGAACTCTATAAAAAAGCTCTCCAAGACGCGACGCGTGACATATCTAAAGGTTCTCAACTCTCATCCGCTTTTAGTCAAACAAAGATGTTTAGCACTTTTACGATTCGAATGATGAGCGTGGGAGAAGCCTCTGGTACGCTGGATTCTCAGCTAGCTATCGTCTCTGAACATTATTATGAAAAAGTGGATTATTTTGCGGATAATATAGGCAAAATCATAGAACCCGTCGTTTTGATTTTCGTGGGTGGTTTTATGATTTTGGTTATAGCCGGATTGATGGGACCTATGTACGACCTTGTTTCTGGAGTCTAGCATGAGAAAGCTTCTTTTAGTGGATGACGACGTCGCGCTGAGAAAACAATTTTGTTTCGCTCTGGAAAATAAATATGAGATTTTTGAAGCGAACAATCGCCAAGAAGCGTTTGAAATTATTGATACGATAAATCTCGACATTGTCCTCATCGACCTTGGTTTGCCTCCTTATGAAAATAGCTATCAAGAAGGAAAATTAGTAGTCTTAAAACTTATAGAAACAAGTAACGCAAAAATCATAGTTTTAACAGGTCAAGAAAAT
>CALDOC010000128.1 GCA_937914675.1 uncultured Sulfurimonas sp. | reverse complement strand
CCACTCCATAGCCCCCGATAAAATCGTAAACGAGATTTTGATTGACGCGATGAAAGTCGTCGGAGAGCTTTTTGGCTCCGGACAGATGCAACTCCCCTTCGTGCTTCAAAGCGCGGAGACCATGAAAAAAACGGTCGACCACCTCAACCCATACCTGCCAAAAGTGGACAAGGCCGTCGACACGACGCTCATACTCGGAACGGTAAAGGGCGACGTTCACGACGTTGGCAAAAACCTCGTGGACATCATCCTCTCCAACAACGGCTACAAAGTCGTAAACCTTGGCATCAAAGTGGATCTCGACAGGTTTTTGGAGGCTTTAAAAGAGTCGAACGCGAGCGCCTTGGGAATGAGCGGACTTTTGGTGAAATCGACGCAGGTGATGCTCGAAAACCTCAAAACGATGAAAGAAAACGGGATTAAAATCCCCATACTTTTGGGCGGCGCCGCGCTAACGAGAGCCTTCATAGACGACTTTTGCCGACCATCTTACGAGGGACCGATTTTCTACTGCAAGGACGCGTTTGACGGCGTGACCGCCATGAGCCGCATCGAAGCCGGAAACTTCGACACGAACCTTCATCCCGACGCTCCGCAAGTCGAGAGAGTCGTAAAAAAGGAAGTCGTCATCCCGCCGTTCGCGGAGCTAAAAATGCCCTCTCGCGACGTGAAGGTTCCCACTCCCCCGTTTTGGGGAAGACGAGAGATGAAACTCACGCAACAGCAAATCGAGATGGCGTTCGAGTGGATAAACCATCGCATACTGTTCAAGTCGCGCTGGGGTTACACGTCCAAGGGAATGAGTGACGAGGCTTACGAGAAGCAATTAGACGAGGTCGTTTGGCCCGCTTACGAAAGACTCAAAGCGCAATTTTTGGACGAAAAACTTTTCGAGCCGACCGTCATTTACGGCTATTGGCCATGCAGAAGCGACGACAATTCCTTGCTTATCTTTGACGAGAGCGAAGGTTATTTTAGCGAGAGCGAGATAAACCGCGAACCGCTCGAGCGCGTCATGGGAAGAGCCAAAGAGATATTCACCTTTCCGCGTCAGAGCAAG
>CALDOC010000127.1 GCA_937914675.1 uncultured Sulfurimonas sp. | reverse complement strand
TTGTTTTTAGAAACAAAAAAAGGATAAATGTCATGCTCGCGTTTAAACAATATTCAAATCACCTACTTTTTTCCATGCTCTTTATGTTGGGAATTTTTGCCGCAGGATGTGGAAGTAGCGACGCTACAATAGCGCCCACTCCCGAATCTGCGGCTACGGCCATTGCTACTTCGCCTATCAACAACGCTACAGGACTAGCCATCAATGGTTGCGTCACCGCTTATTCTGAGAAAGAACTTAACGCTTCGAGCGTCAATGGCGACACGTTTACGCTAACGGACGGCTCTACGCCAGTTGCGGGCGTTGTGAGTTACAAGGACAACACCTTGGTGTTCAAGTCTAGCGCAGATCTTAGCGCAAGCGCTAAATACACCGCAACAATCACTACCGGCGTCCTTGACGCAAATGGCGTCGCTCTTTTGGAATCGGATATGGTCTGGAGTTTCACAACTGGAGCGGCGTCGGATTTGACCGCGCCTACCGTGACATCGACATATCCTGACGTTAACGCCACAAACGTACCGATTGACAGAAGCGTCAGCACCCTCTTTAGTGAAGCGCTTGATCCCGCTACGGTCGGCGCAGGCACTTTTACATTGACTGCCGGTGGCGTATCCGTTGATGGAAATGTGAGCTATGGAGGAAACTCCATGGTCTTCAATCCTGACGCCAATCTTTCTCCAACCACTCAATATACCGCGACGATTACTATGGGAGTTAAAGATTTAGCCGGCAACGCTTTAGCGGTTGCCAAGTTTTGGAGCTTTACAACGGGAGCGACCGTAGCCTCGGTTCTCCTCCCCGTCAGTCTCGCCACGGCGGGAAATTTCGTGATTCTCGCCAAAACGGCGGTGTCAACTACCGGCGCTACGCATATTACCGGCGACATTGGCGTTAGCCCGGCCGCTAGAACTTACATAACGGGATTTTCTGATACTCTTTTTAGCGATGGAACGTACGCGACGTCCTCTTTAGTGACGGGAAAAATCTACGCGTCGAATATGGCGGTTCCAACTCCGACATACATGACCACGGCGATAAGCGACATGGAACTCGCGTATACGGACGCGGCGGGACGCTCGTTGCCTGATTACACCGAACTCTACGCAGGCGACATGAGTGGAAAAATTCTTACTCCGGGTTTATACAAATGGGGTACGGGCGTTTTAATCACGGACGTAGGCGTAACCATCTCTGGTGGCGCGACCGACGTCTGGATTTTTCAAATAGCGGGAGACCTCACCGTCAACAATGGCGCCATAGTAACCCTAACGGGCGGCGCGTTGGCTAAAAACGTCTTTTGGCAAGTCGCCGGAGGCACGGGAGTTTCTCTTGGAACGACGTCGGATTTTAAAGGCGTGGTATTGGCGCAAAAAGGCGTTGTGGTAAATACCGGAGCGAGAGTTAACGGTAGACTTTTAGCGCAAACGGCGGTCACTTTAGACGCCAACGCCGTTACAAAACCCGCTAATTAAAAATAGCGCTTTACAAAAAATAAATTGTAAAAGGAAACTAAAAAAAGTTTTGCCTCACTCTACGATTAAAAACGCCAAAGGAGAAGGTTACGTCTTTGAATGTTTGACATAACTTTTTGTTTATTGAACTAGCGTCTTTTTTAGAGAGATAGTGAAACAAGCTCCGTCTCCTTTGTTTTGCCAAGAAACGCTTCCCCCCAAATGTTCCACGAGAATGGTTTTGGATATGTAAAGACCAAGTCCGGTGCCATTGAGTTTCTTTGTCGAAAAATAAGGCTCTCCCAAGCGGTCCATAATCTCTTTTGGAATTCCGCCTCCATTGTCGCAGACGCTCGTTATGACAAATCCATCCTTGTCGTACGTGGTGACGCTTATCTTGGCGTTGGCGACGTTATTTTCTTTTAGCGCGTCTTTGGCGTTGTTGATAACGTTTAAAAAGACTTGGAGAAGTTGGTTGGGGTACGTTAAAATTTTCGTCTCGCTTTCGTTTTGAAAATCCACCTCAATGTTGTTGTTCGTCAAACTCGTTTTTATAAGTTGCATCGTTTTTTCAACGACTTCCCCCACGGTGAGCGTCTCTTTCTCTTGCGTCGGTTTGAAAAAATTTCTAAAGTCGTCAATCGTAGCGGAGAGTTGTTGCGTCTGCTCGCTAACGCTCTTGGCGTGTTTGAGCAGCAACTCCTTCGTCAGCTCCTCTTCAAGCTCAAGAGACGCCATGAGGTTGTTTTCTTCCATGCTTATGACGGTGAGAGGCTGTCTCCACTGATGGGCTATCATGGCTATCATATCTCCCATCGCGGCTTGTCGAGACTGAATCATGAGAATTTTGTCTTTTTCTTTGAGCTGGGATTGCGTCAATTTTTGCTCCGTAACGTCTCGCGAAACTTTCAAAACGTACTCCACCTCCCCGCTGGAATCAAACTCGGGAACGAGCGCCGAATCTAGCCATCTAACGCCATGGGGGGTATTGATTTCAAGCTCTTTGCGAAGCGTCTTTTTGCTCTTTAAAACTTCGCTTACGTTAGCGCTACAGGGATACTTCTCGTCAATCTTCGCGAGATAACTCGTAGGCTGACCGATTAGCTCTTCGCGAGAAATGTCGAACAACTCTTCGACGGCCCTGTTCGCGTAGACGAAATTCATATTTTTGTCTATCCTGAGTATCAAATCCGGAGTGTGCTCTGTGAGGCTTCTAAAGCGTTCTTCTTGAACGCTAAGCTCTTTGGTGCGTTCTTGAACCTTTCGTTCGAGATCCGCGTTTAAGCTCTCCAAAGCGCTTCGGCTCTCTTGAAGCTGAACGTTTTTATAGTAGGAATCTTCGTAACTCGACAACAGCAAATCGAGTATCTGCACCTTGTCCGCCGTAATGAGAAAATCGTTTCCGCCAAATATAAGACGGATTCCCATTTCCATCCGCTCGACGCTTCTTCTTTGCGTATTGATGTAGAGTTCGTCTATGACCTCGGGTAGGCGTTTGTGGTTGAAGGGTTTTGTGAGAAACTTGTTCGCTCCCGCTTCGATGCTTTTGATGATGTCGTGGGGTTCCGAGAGCGAAGTCAGAAGAATCACGGGAATGCTTTTTAGCTTCTCGTCCGAGCGGATTGATTTGCAAAGATTGTAACCGTCCAAATGCGGCATGACTATGTCGCTCACGATGACGTCTGGCAGTTCCTCGGCTGCCAAAAGCCACTCCAAAGCTTCTTTTCCGTCATGGAGAACCTCCACTTTGTAGTCGTTCTCTTCGAGGAAATATTGAACCTCCGCCGCCTGAGTGACGCTGTCTTCAACCACAAGAATAAATACGTTTGCTTTTTTAGAAGATTTGCTATTCATTACGTTTCCTTTTTGTTAATTTTAACGCCGATAAAAATTCCGCTATCCCTTGCGGCGATAAGATGAAGTCTATTCCACCTTTTTTTATCGCCTCGTTGGCCATGCCAAAAACCACGGAGGTCTCTTTGTTTTGCGCAATGGCAATGGCTCCGTTAAGTTTGAGTTTGCATATCTCGTCGGAGCCGTCGCTTCCCATGCCCGAGAGCAAAATCGCCACCGTTTCTTGAGCGTTCCATTGGCTTACGGAGGAGAAAAGCTTTGAGACGGATGGAACGTAGAGGTCGTTTTCATCGGCTTTGAGAAGTCTGATTCTGTCGTTTTGCAAAGTTATATGGTAATTCTCTGGCGCTACGTAGACGTTGCCCGCCAACGCTTTTTCTCCATCCTCGGCTTTTTTTACGCGCACCGCGCACTCAGAGTCAAGCCATTGGATAAACGTATCGATAAAGGACCCGCTCATGTGTTGCGCCACTAGTATCGGCAAAGGATAATTGGAGTCAAGCGATTTTAAGATGGTATGAAGAATGGGCGGTCCGCCGGTCGAAGAGCCGATTAAAACAACTCTGTAATTTCTTTCATCTTTTACATTTTGTTTGGGTTTTATATCGCTCTCTTCTTTTTTAACGTTGTTACCCAACCGACGAATCACTTTGACGTCGGACATCAGCCTAACGTCTTCGACTATTCTGTCATAGAGCGCTTTGTATTGAGGATGTCCCGGTCCGTAAGGCTTTTCGTAAACTCCCAAAATGCCTATGTGCATGCTATTGACGATTTTTTCAACCTCGCCGATGTCCCAAGTGGCGCTCATAAGCAAAATGGGAGTGGGACTCTCGTTCATAATTATTCGAGACGCCTCGTAGCCATTTAAGCGAGGCATGTTTATATCCATGAGAATCACGTTTGGCCTAAGCGTCTTCGCCATCGCTACGGCTTCTTGACCATCTTGCGCCACTCCAACGACTTCTATGTCGGATTCCGCCGCGAAAGAGTAAATCAGCATCTCTCTCGTCGTGTTCGAATCTTCAACAATCATTAAACGTATCATTTTAACCCTTTTTTTAGTCAATCAGCGATTGAATGTTATCTATGAGATTGTTTTGATCAAACGCGCTTTTTACTAAGTAGGCGTTGGCTCCCGCGTTCATCCCTTTCTCTTTGTCCGAGTCGGACTCCAAAGAGGTAACCAAGATTACCGGCAAATCTGAGGTTTTAGGATCTTTGCGGATGGATTCCGTGAGCTCAAAACCGTTCATTTTTGGCATGTCGACGTCTGAGACCACCAAGTCGAAACTCTCCTTTTTGAGAGTCTCAAAAGCGTCCATGCCATCGACCGCCGCGACGACGTCATACCCGACCATTTCCAAAATGTTTTGAAGAAGCGCTCTTGTGGTTGGGGAGTCGTCCACTACGAGAATTTTCGCTTTTCGCTTTAAAACATCTTTTTGCGGCGCGACTGTTTTGAGCGAAACGCTTCCAACTGATTTAAAAATATCCGAAACGTTTAAAATAAGCGCCGGTACGTCCGAAGCGAGCATTGTAGCCCCTGCGACGTTTTGAACTCTTTCGAGCTGTTTTCCAAGCGATTTTACCATAACCTCTTCTTCATACTCCACGGAGTCCACGCCAACGGCGAGCGTTTCATCTCCAAACGTTATGACGACCACGGCGATGTCGGCGGAATCGTTTTGCTCAAGCGCAAGACCCAAAATATTGCTCAGGTGGTAAAATGGCACGACGCGGCCTTCAACCACAACCATCTCTTTGCCTTCGATATTTTTAACGTTTTTCTTCTCTATCGTCATGACTCGCGCAATTCGCTCACTCGCAAATATATATTTCCTCTGCGCAAAAGAGGTTATAACCCCTCTAAAAGTCGACAGGCTAAGAGGCAAAGTCATAGTGAACGAGCATCCTTTGTCTTTGTTGTTCGCGACATGCGCTTGACCGCCGAGCTGTTCGCTCTTTTCCCTGACTATCGCCAAACCCAATCCCCGACCCGAGAGGTCGGTCACAACCTTGGCGGTTGAGACCCCTGAGAGAAAAATCAGGTTTATCGCGCCCTCTTCATCCAATAAGTCCGCGTTTTCTTGGGTAATAACCCCTTTTTTTACCGCGCTTTGGCGTATCTTTTGAGCGTCGATTCCTATGCCGTCGTCACTGATGGAGAGTTCTATTTTCGACGCGCTTTTTTGAGTGAGGGTCAAAGTGATGGTTCCTTGACTCTCTATCCCATGGTCGACCGAGTTGCGCAAAAGATGGATAATGGGGTCATGCATCTGCTCAGAAATCCTTTTATCAATCTCCGCTTCGCCCCCAACCATGTTTAAGCTTATCTCTTTGCCTACGCTTTTTGCCATGTCATGGAGTATTTTCGGCAAAGTGGAAAAGATGGTCGAAAATGGGAGCATCAAGGCCTCTTTCATATCCTCTATGAGACGCTCTACCATCAGAGTTATCTCTCTTGCGTCCCCTTTTGTCTGCTTGATTGATTTGTTTATGAGCGATTCCGCGGCGCTCAATCTTTTAAGCGCTTCTTCATGAGTGACGTTTTTGAGAGTTTTAATCAACTCCGTTATCTCATCGCCAATCGTTACTAACTCGTCGACATGACGTTTTGCGACCATTTTCGCAAAGAGCATCTCTTCGGATTGGCGCATGATCGCGTTGAGCTTTTTGACTGGAATCCGTATGGTTTCCTCCGTTTTAATCGGTGATTCCAAAATCTCCTCTTTTGACGCCAATGGAACTTCTGCGAGCGCCTCTTTTACCTCTTCTTGGAGAACTTCTTGGACAATCTCTTTTAAGGGCTCTTTTGTCGCAAGAGTCGCAATTTTTTTTCTTTGAGGCTTTGCGTGGAGAGCTTCTATAAGTTCCTGAACCTTTGGTTTAAAATCTCTTCTTCTCTCCTCCTTGAGAGTGCTTATGACGCTCAACATGTCGTTGCACTCAAGCATAACTTCTATGAGAGGGTTGGGTATCTTCTCCCCTGTTTGTTTAGCATGGTTAAAAACGTCTTCCATCGCTTTGCAGAGTTCTTCGACTTCTAAGAAGTTTACGGCGCGAGCCGCCCCTTTAAAACTGTGAGCTTCCCTAAAAAGAGTTTCCACGATTGTTTTTGAAAGCTCGGCGTCACCGCTCTTTTTTAGGTTTAAAAGTCCCTCGGAAAGGTTGTCGATGTGTTCTTTGGCTTCTTGGGCGAAAGTCTCAAGAAGCCTCTTTAAAAAAGCTTCGTTTTTCATATCCATCATAGGCTCGTTTATCTTTGATTTTCAGCTATCGTATAATGCTCCATCACCTCTTTGAGTTTTTGGCTCAAAGCGTTTAGGTCATGAGCGGACTCTTCCACCTGTTTTATGCTACTGAGATTTTGCATAGTCGCCTCTTTGACGCTGCTCATCGCCCCTGAAATCTGATCCATTCCCGCGAGTTCTTGCTCATACGAAGCCGCAATCTGTTTGCCCGCGTTCGCCGCGCTCTGCACGGTGGCGTTTAGCTGATCCATCGAAGTTTTCGCGTTTTGGGCTTGTTTGACTCCGCTCTCTACCGCTTTTGCCCCTTGTTCCGCCACCATCACCAAAGTTCCCGTCACTTTTTGTATGTCCGCAAGAATTTTTTGAACTTGTTTGGCTCCCTGTTTTGATTGCTCTGAAAGGTTTTTAAGTTCTATCGCCACCACGGAAAAACCTTTTCCTTGCTCTCCCGCTTTTACGGCTTCTATCGAAGCGTTAACGGCAAGCATGTTTGACTGATTCGCTATGTCTTCGACTGTGCTCGTAATCTCGCCTATCTGTTGGCTTTGCTGACTGAGGAGTATGATGTTCGAAGCGATCAAATCCATCTTCTCTTTTATTTGAGCGAGACCTTGCATGTTTTCAACCAAGCCTTGCGTTCCGCTTTTAGCGATCTCCATCGCTTTGCTTGTGCTCTCCGAGGTTTGCACCGCTTTGGCGCTGCTTGATTTTGCGGTTTGTTTAATCTGCTCTATGGAAGAGGAGGTTTGGGCGACCGCCGAAGAGGTTTGAGAGGCGCTTGCGGAGACTTGCGTCGTAGTCGCCAAAATCTCGCTTGCGGCGCTGTTGAGAGATAAAACGCTATGTTTCAACTCAAACATAATCGCGTTAATATTGGCGAGCATATTGTCTAGCGCTTTTCCCAATATGTCGTTCTCTGAGCGCTTTACGACGTTGACGTTGAGATTTCCCTCTCCAATCTTATGCGCTACGTCGGAGAGTTCGCTCATGTAATTTATCAACTTTCTAAAAGCGTTCGCCAAATCGCCAATTTCGTCTTGCGCCGAAAACACGATGCTCTGTTGCGCGTCTCCTGTGGAAATCTTTTGAGCAATGCCCGTTATTTGCGATATTGGACTGATAACGCTTCTTTTTAACCATAGATAAAAAATGACGATAAGAGCGAGAGTTACGACAAGAGCGAGCAAGAGGAGGGTTTTCATCTCATCTAGTAAAAAGTCTCTTTCATCAATAAGCTCCGAGTGCTCCTTATTTATATCCTCGTATAAAGGCGCGTATGCCGTGACTAGCTCTTTAAAACTTTTATTGATCGTCGTTTGATAAACTTCTCTCGCTTTTTCAAACTCTTTGGTTTTTAAAAGAGAGACCATCTCTTCAAACCTTGCGTGCAACTCCTTGTGAGGAACGTCTAGTTTGTCAAACTCGGCCTGCATGGATCGCTCTACAAACTTATGGGTGTTTTTCCACTTTGTAAAAGGACACTCGTCGTAGGCCGCAAGAAACGATGGCAACGCTTTGTTGTGGATTGCGTTGTCCATCTCGTTTAGACGGCTGTAATGCAGAATCAGCATTTTTTGCAGTTGCGTCTTTAGCGTTGACAATTGAATCCTCTCAATGGAAGTTTCGCGCATCTCCTCCGCCTTCATGTACATCAATACTCCAAATATAATAAACGCGCCAAACACCAAACCAAAAGCGGAAAATATCTTATTGCCTATGCTAAATCTCATGGGAACTCCTTTTATTGTTTTATATTTCTAGCGATGGTATAACGCTCCATCACCTCTTTGAGTTTTTGGCTCAAAGCGTTTAGGTCATGAGCGGACTCTTCCACCTGTTTTATGCTACTGAGATTTTGCATAGTCGCCTCTTTGACGCTGCTCATCGCCCCTGAAATCTGATCCATTCCCGCGAGTTCTTGCTCATACGAAGCCGCAATCTGTTTGCCCGCGTTCGCCGCGCTCTGCACGGTGGCGTTTAGCTGATCCATCGAAGTTTTCGCGTTTTGGGCTTGTTTGACTCCGCTCTCTACCGCTTTTGCCCCTTGTTCCGCCACCATCACCAAAGTTCCCGTCACTTTTTGTATGTCCGCAAGAATTTTTTGAACTTGTTTGGCTCCCTGTTTTGATTGCTCTGAAAGGTTTTTAAGTTCTATCGCCACCACGGAAAAACCTTTTCCTTGCTCTCCCGCTTTTACGGCTTCTATCGAAGCGTTAACGGCAAGCATGTTTGACTGATTCGCTATGTCTTCGACTGTGCTCGTAATCTCGCCTATCTGTTGGCTTTGCTGACTGAGGAGTATGATGTTCGAAGCGATCAAATCCATCTTCTCTTTTATTTGAGCGAGACCTTGCATGTTTTCAACCAAGCCTTGCGTTCCGCTTTTAGCGATCTCCATCGCTTTGCTTGTGCTCTCCGAGGTTTGCACCGCTTTGGCGCTGCTTGATTTTGCGGTTTGTTTAATCTGCTCTATGGAAGAGGAGGTTTGGGCGACCGCCGAAGAGGTTTGAGAGGCGCTTGCGGAGACTTGCGTCGTAGTCGCCAAAATCTCGCTTGCGGCGCTGTTGAGAGATAAAACGCTATGTTTCAACTCAAACATAATCGCGTTAATATTGGCGAGCATATTTTCCAAGGCGATTCCCAAGAGGTCGTTTTGCGAGCGTTTGGCAAAAGTGACGTTCAAATTTCCCTGTCCGATTTGATGCGCGACGCCGGCGATATTGTTTAAGTTTTTTAGCATGTCCTTAAAGGCGTTTCCCAAAACGTCTTTATCGGAATATTTTTCCACGGTCACGTTAAAATTGCCTTCGCCGATTTGATGCGCGATTGTCGACATTTTATTTAATCTTTCAATCATAGCCGTAAACGCTTTTGCCATTTCGCCAACTTCGTCACGACTCTCGATGTCGATGGCGACGTCAAGGTCGCCCCTTCCTATTTTCAAAGCGGCTTCTTTGATTTTCAAAATAGGGTTGGTAATCATTTTAACGAAAAACAGGGATATAAAAAAAGCCAAGACAAGTACCGTGGCGGTTCCAAAAATAATAATGTTATTGGTCATAGACACCACGTTGTTGGCGTCTCTTATTCGCGCTTGAAGAAGGTTTTTTTCGCTTGTTTCAAATACGGTCATCATTTGGCGATATTTGTCAAAATACCCTTTTCCTTTTTCCGTTAATACCATATCGCTTATTATTTTCAAACTATCTGGAGTATTATCCATATTTTTGCGTTTTTCAATAAACGGTTCCGCAACGTCTCTTTTCCATCCATCGAGTATCTCTTCGGCGGCGCTAAGGGCTTCTAATGATTCTTTAATGATTATAAGAGGTTTTAGCTTTTTAAATGTTTGCTTATAGCTTTGAGCGCCATTTGTATAAGGTTCTAAAAATTCATTATTTCCCGTAAGCAGATAGCCCCTTTCTCCCGTTTGCATGTTTAAAGCGGATTTTTCAATATTATTCCCCATTTCAATAACTTTGTTTGCGTTAGACACCCATTGGTAACTCTCCACGACGCCATTAAAGTTAATCAAACCCAAAACGTTTACCAACCCAATCGCAAAGAGAGGCAACAACCCGCCTGCCAAAATTTTCTTTTTCAAACTTAAATTATTTAACATGCTTTTTTCCTTTGTATAAACTTGTAAGCGTTTTTCACTTATGGACAATCATAGTGGGATCCGCCAATAATTTTTTGCCGTCTAAAACAATTACCCCATTTTCCATAACCCCGAGTATTAGATCGGCTCTTGGCAAATCAAAGCCAGCCGTGAGCGTTTGAATCTCTTTTTTTGACACCCTTTTTTGCTCGATGACTTCGTCCACCGCTACGCCAAATTCCATATTCTCATCGCTAAGAAACAAAATGCAAAGCGTTGCGACTTTTTCGTTTTGTTCGGGGATGCCCAAAAAAATTTTAAGATTTACGAGAGAGACGAAATTCCCTCTCATGTGAAAAACCCCTTGAATGTAAGCGGGAGTAAAGGGAACCGGCGTAGGCTCTTTATATTTATGAACTTCGCTCACCACTCCCGCTTCAATGGCGTACGTCTCACTTTCAATCCTAAAATAGATAAGCTCAATCCCATCTATAATCTCTGTGTTTTCTAGCTTTTTCGCCGCTTTTATGGCTCTTTGCCTGAGCGTGTTTCTGACGTTATTCAAAAGCGTCCCCCTTTATGGCGTCTAGCATCGCAAGCAAATCGCTAGCCGTAATTCCGCCTGAAAGCTCAACCACGTCTTGTGGCTCCAACGTAAGGAGCTTCGCCTTTGCGTTGTCGACGTGTTTTATGGCGGACTCGAATTTTTTCTCTTTTTTGAGAACGTTCGCCAAGACCACATGAGCCATAACAAAATCTTTGTCGAGATAAAGCGCTCGTCTAAAAAAGATTTTCGCCTTCTCTACGTCGCCCTCTTTGACGCTTTTCAAAGCCTTGTGGTAGTAGTCGTATTTGTCCTCTGTTGGCGCGGGTTTTGGCTGTTTTGGTTCTGGTTCGCTCGGTGGCTCCGATTCAAGCACATTCTCAATCACCGTTTTGAAGATTTGTCGCTCTTCTTGGAGGACGGCTATCTCCTCGTTTGGCCTTGAAAGTTTTTGCACTAGATAACCGTCTGGCGAACGCAAGGAGTTTGGAAAGTCAAATATTCCCCCGCCGTATTCCGCCGGAGTGGTTGCGAGGTATCCACCCTCTTTGATAACGCCAAAAAGGGAATTGACAACCGTTTTGGCTTTTTGTTTGTCAAAATAGATAAGTACGTTTTTGATAAGAATCAAGTCGAATTTAAGAGAGTCTGGAGGCAAACAGCCGTAAGGTTCGTCTATGGCGTTGTGGTATTTGAAGCGAACCATTTTTTTGATTTTTGAAGAAATTTCAAACTTTCCATCCAAGGCTTTAAAATAGCTTTTGTACCATTGGGGGGTCTGTCTAAACGAGAACTGGGTGAAGACCCCTTTTTTTGCCTTATCTATCGCCTCTGGGTTTACGTCCGTGCCAAGTAGAAAAAGGTTCCATTCGTCGATGTTTGGAATACTCTCTCGCAAAATCATGGCGATGGAGTAAAGCTCTTCGCCGCTACCGCAGCCAACCGACCAAACGGAGAGTTTTCTCTCGTTTTTTTGAACGATTTGAGGAATGACGACGCTTTTAAAATAGTCGAAAAATTTGAGGTCTCTAAAAAAATAAGTCTCCCCCACGCTAAATTCGCGCGAGAACGCTTGCAGCGTTTTGGCGTCTTTTTGCAAATCTTTAAGAGATTTCACGCAGGAGTCAAGCTCCAAAAATCCAAGCTCTTTGCAAACTCTTCCCAGTTTTGCTTCAAATGTCGGCTCGTGAATCTCAATCTTCCAACCAAAAACGTCAAGTAAAAAAGTTTGAGTCTCCTCAATCATCGACATTTCAATCTCCTTTACCCGAAAGGCGTCCTAAAATCTGCGCGTCGACCAAGGCGTCGATGTCCAAAATGGGAACGAGTCTCTCTTCGTATTTTACGATATGGGTAGTCTCCAACTCTTTGAAAAGCTCCGAAGCTTCGCTTGAATCCTCTTCTTCGAGCTCATAAACACCCACAACATGGTCGACCAAAAGCGCCATTTGATGGGAATGAACGTCCAAAACGATAAGAGCGTCCTCTAGCTCCATCTCTTTTTTACCTAGCGAGAGAAGCTCTCTAATGGAGACGACTGGAAGAGTCTTTCCATGCAAATCAAAAACGCCATATAAGACTTTTGGAGATTTCGGCACAAAAGTAACTTCAAGCGCCCAAAGAACTCGCACGATTTTATCCACGCTAAGCGCGTAATAGTTCTCGTTTGTGGAAAATAGCAACATCGCAACACCCATTAAACCAGCCTTAGTGACGATTTTAACCTCAGGACATTATTATACCTAAAGATTATGGAGAAATTATGGATATTTTATTCGGGATTATTGTAGAAAGAGGTTTTATGAGATAGCCCTGTTTTATGGGCTAAACTCGCTTGGTTTAATCTCTTTGGCGAGTTGCGATTTTTGATTCTTTTGAACAAGTCCAAGAGAAAGACGCGACTTTGATTAAAGCTCGCTCATCTTTGCTTCATACTCTTTCATAATCGCGTCTAGTTGAGTCTGTTTTTTTTCCAAAATTTTAAACCTCTTTTCTATTTCGCCCTCTGCCGATGAGATTCGCTTTGAGATTTCCATGATTTTTGAGTGAGTGGCGTTGCTTGTCGCCGTTGCAAGCTCCTCTTTGTAAACTTCGAGCGTCTCCTTGTCCTCGCGAACGTACATCTCGATTTTTTCAATCTCTCTTCTTAAAGGCGAAGCCGCTTTGCTTCTCTCTTGAACTAGCGCGGCTCTAAGTTTTTTGTTCTCTTTTTTATTTTTATTTGCGGGCTTATTGGCTTTTGGTTTTTCGTCAAGCTCTTCATCTTCCCAGCCGATTTTTTCCAAGAACATTTCATATCCACCGTCAAAATACTCGGCTCCGTCTTTTGTAAATATAATAAGTCTGTCGCAAACGCGGCGAAGCATCTCTTCGGAGTGGGTTACGATGATAGTGGAACCCTTGAAGTTTTGAATCGCGTTTGTAAGCGCTTCTATGGAATCCATGTCCAAGTGATTCGTAGGCTCGTCAAGGAGAAGAACGTTTACGTTTCTCGCTAAAATCTGTCCTAACATAACGCGGCTTTTTTCACCGCCCGAGAGCAAAGATATTTTCTTTTTGGCGCTGTCTCCGCTAAACATCATACCGCCGCAAATGCTTCGAATGTTCGCTTCGCCAAGCTGCGTGTTTCCCGCGTAAACTTCATCCATGACCGTACTGTTAAGATCGAGACGATTGATGTTTGTCTGACCAAAGTGCGCCATTGTGGCGCTAGAGTGAAAATCAACCTTTCCGCTAAGCTGCTTTAACTCACCCGCGATTGTGTTCAAAAGGGTTGATTTTCCCTTCCCGTTTTTCCCGATAATCCCAAGACACTCTCCTTTTTCAAGAGTAAAAGAGATCTTCTTAAACAAGATATTCTCAAGCGTGTAACCAAAACTCAGATCTTTTACGTCAAGCAAAACTTTAGCGGGAGTCTCTTTGAAGTTGAAATCAAATTTTAAAGTGGAATCCCAGCCCAAATTATCCATAATGTCCATCTTCTCCAACTGCTTCACTTTTGATTGAGCTAGAGACGCCGTTGAAGCGCGAGCTTTGTTTCGGGCGATGAACTCTTCAAGCTCTTTTACTTTTTTGTCCTGAGAGATTTTTTGCTTTTCATACAACTCTTCATTCGCGCTGAGTTGCGCGTAAAATTTATGCGTGTCTCCGGGAACGAGAAACAGGTCTTTACGAACGATTCCAGCGGTATGAGTTACAACCGCGTCCATAAAATCCCTATCATGGGTTATCAAGATAACCTCGCCCTCAAAAGATCTCAAAAAAGATTTCAACCATCTTAAAGAGACGATGTCAAGGTAGTTTGTCGGCTCGTCCAAAAGAAGCATATTTGGTTCGGTTACTAGAAGTTTTGCAAGATTTATACGGATTTGGTAACCGCCGGAAAAAGAGAGAGGATCTTTTTCGAGGTCCTCAGTAACAAAGCCCAAACCAAATAAAATCTTCTCAATCTTGTAAAAATTGTACTGATCTTCTTCGCCAAGAGCTAACGTCGCTTCTTCTCTAAGCGTCGGTTTCGTAAAAATGAGATGTTGTTTCAGCGTGCCGATTTTGTACCCTTTTGGGATAATTACGTCACCGCTGTCATGCGTTTCTTCACCTAAGATAATTTTGAAAAGCGTTGATTTTCCACTTCCGTTTCTGCCGACAAGACCGACTTTGTTTCCTGAGTTTAGCTTAAAGTTTAAGTTGTTGAACAGCTCCTGCGACGCGAAGCTTTTAGAAATGTTTACTAGTTGTATCATAAGACTCTTTTTTTAGTGGAATTATATCCAAGTAGGAAAATTTAAGCCATAAAATTTTGGGAGTCTCTAAACTTGAGAATCAACAAGCGCGACGCGCAGTGAATTTTTCGAAAACGCAATTGTCGCTTGGGTGGCCCATGTGCGTACTTTTGGAGTCTTTGTTACGTCTAGTACGTTTTATGCATAAGTTTTCTAAAAAGGACAACTATGACCGTGCAAGAACAGATAAAATCAAACTTAATAAAAGAAGTTTATACGGATATAGACATGATGTACGACTTTATGGAACAGCATTACGTCTTGAGCGAAGATCATCGCGATTTGATTATCAAACATCTCAACAAGTTTAAAGACCAGATATATCTAATATCAGAAAATTCAAAGTTGTCATAATGCTTCATCACGTAGTCTTGGAAAAGTTATGTTCATGCGCTTTAAGATGCAAAACGCAACGAATTCGTAGCTTTAGCGCAAAAGAAGAGGCGTTCGAACAAGCGAATGAGTGGGCTGAGACTTTAAGCAACTCGTTTTGTGGAAAACATGGTTTTGAAGTTGTGGAAGTTGATGACAATTTTGTCATCTCAGTGGAAGTTGGCGGCTTTAACGAGCCATGCGAAATTTAACTCTTCGTTCGACAACTATAGCATAGATGTTGCGTCTTTATACGCTTTTTAGTTGCAAAA
>CALDOC010000126.1 GCA_937914675.1 uncultured Sulfurimonas sp. | reverse complement strand
ATAATTTTCCACTTTATTGAATCAGCAGACTTTTCTATTAAAAACTTTTTCACTTTTGCATACTGTTTGTAGTGCAAAAGCATATAGTATTCAGCAATAGCCCATTTTTCAACTCTTGCGGTATCATATTTTTGAAGTATGCTAATATATTTATATGAATCTCGTTTTTTTGACAAATTTACGGCAAGATAGTAGGCCTCTTCCATCAACTTTACATTTGTTGGATCTTGCAGTAACTTCTGCTGCACAAAATCATAGCGCGCTCTCTGTTCATTTAAAAACATAGACTCCTGATACCATTTCTCTATATCTTTATCCTCATACATTTTGTGATGATAGATAAGTAAAAACAGTTTTCTCAAAATTTGTTTTTGTTTTTGTTGTTGCGCTTCATCCTTAAAATAATAATAATCATCTTTTTGGAGTTCGTAACTAAGTAGCGTTGCTTTATTTCTATATTTTTCATTTTTACTTTCAAGAAGCAATCCCAACAATCGTAATGAAAGATCTTTTTTACCACTTCTTAGACTCTGTTCCGCCAAAATTAACATGAGCGACTCATCTTCAGGATGATGTTTTAATAAATTTTTTAAATAGAGCATACTCAAATCATAATTTGAATTTTCTGATAATATTTGCTCTTTTAGCAAATCTTTGGGGTACAAAACTATTAAAATAACGCTAAATACGATAAATATAAAAATAAGTTCTTGATATGTCACAACATAAGATTTTTTTATCTCTTCATCGACATATGACATTTACGGTGGCCTTTTTTACGTTATTATAAATTAACGTAATATTTTGCTTGTTATAAATAACCTTTGATTCTTTAGGCGCTGACTCTAACTGACAGCCTTTTTGGACATGAAAACTGACGTTTAAGTCTACATGACCATTAAACTCCATTTGCTGATTGTTGCTCTCTCTTTTATAACCCACGACTTTGGCGTTTGAAGCAATCAGATAAGAACTATCTTCATCACCATCTATCATTTTTAGTAGGTGCTTCTGATTTGAATCTAGACTTATATAAGTATGATTCTCAAAATGTTTTACGCCCAATACAGTTTTAGAATCACTAAAGGATATACTTTTATTTTGATCCTCAACTCTTAACGTTTTAAGATTTCTCATACCATCGACCAACCATTGATCTCCATCATTGGCGATTGAAACTATAAAATAGTCCATGGCTTTTGGTATATATTCAGAAGTGAAAATTGGTAAGACGTCTTGCTTCATAGACCAATCAAAGATATATTTTAGCGCATTTAACGACGCTGGCTTAGACCCTGAATAAAGATGATAATAGACGTCAATCGGCTTTAATCTTTTTGGAGAATTTGTCAATTTGAATGTTTGAACTACCCTTTTAAATCCCCAAAAAGGCCCAAGCCAATCATTTGTAAAAACATTTTCATTTTGAGCGCCAGTATAAATTTGATAATAATCATCTCTCGCCAATCCTATAGGAGCGACCCTCGCTAAAAATGGGCTAACATTGCTAATGGTTGTATCACCTCCATT
>CALDOC010000125.1 GCA_937914675.1 uncultured Sulfurimonas sp. | reverse complement strand
TAATTTCATTTGTAACGCCAACTTTCTTTCCATGAGAGGTCATGTAATACTCCACTTTCTCGCTCGCAACGTTTCTTGAAAGCGCTTGTTTCTCTACGATTTTTGCGACTTCCACTTTTTTGCCATATTGAATATAGTAGTCGTCGCCTCCAAACAGTGAAATTGTAAATATCGATAAAAGAGCCATTATCTTGATCTTCATATCCTCATGCGGTATAGTTGATTCATCTTGAAATTCGTGATAATTATATCTATTATTTTTGATATGTTAGTCACAAATTTAAAAACCCAAAATCAATAATACCGTACAGGATTAACAATCCTCGTTTTCTTACTAAGGTCTATCTCTTTGTACGCATTATCTACAGGCTTTACATGAGCGTCTCTTCCATAGATAAAGCTTTGCTCTTCCACTATTATTTTATACGCTTTGTTGAGCGTTAAAGCTCTTTGTGCCGATGGGTATAATAAATGAGACACGTCATTTTTAAGAGTGCTTATCTCACTCTGTTTTAAAATGCCGTTTTCTTCAAAAAACTTCTCAAAAACCTCATCATTAGTTCTAAACTCGTCTCCAGCGCGATTGACCTCAAGATAGAGGGAGTATTCGTCTCTACCATCTGGAGTTTTAGGCTCTTTGATGTTTTTTAAACCATTTGAATCTTGCGTCCAGTGATACCAACCCTTTTGGAAATGACTCTTGTCAAATTTTCTTTGAAACGCAAAAGCGCTGTCTACGATAGCTCCAACGCCACTATGACATCCTACGCAGTACTGCGTCTCTTCATAGTTTTGAGGTCTGAGTTCCCCTTTTGCGTCCTCAATAAAGCCTTGATATACCCACCCTAGATTATTTAAAACTCCATATTCCGTATTGCCTATAATTGTTCTGAGTCTATCTGGAAAAACGTCTTTCTCTTTTATATCCGTTAGCGTCGCGTTAGAAAGTTCCGCATACGTCTGCCATGTCGCTTTTTTAGCGTAGCGAAGCTCTTTCATTCTACTTGCCATTTTTATACTTTCCCCATCCTCGTCGATGTAGCGAACGCTATGTAAAAATTCTGTTTTTTTTGGGTAAAGACCTGGAGCCATTAGATACTCGTTTGAGGCCAAAAGCTCTTTTGCAAGTCCTACGTAACTCATGGAAAAATTTGTAATTTTTCCTGTTCCGGAGTCATAACTTGGCTTCTCCCATTTAAAAACTATCTCGTTTGATTTAGCCAACGTTCCATCTTGGTTAAAATCAAAACCGTATATTGTTTCATCAACCTCGTCGATAGCTACGTCTTTTTGTTTTATGAGCGACTCGACAATGGAGAGATTTAATTTATACACGTCAAGATTAAAAGTTTTATTTTCATCTAACATGAACTCTTTAGGAAGTCTTATAAGAACGTCGTCGGCACTTCCATTTGTATGCCAAAACGTTCCTAAAAACGGATAATATCCAAAGGCTCTCCAACCAGTAAAGTTGCCATCGGGGCTTTTATCAAACCCCTCCTCGTCAAAACCAAAATAACAATCAGGAAT
>CALDOC010000124.1 GCA_937914675.1 uncultured Sulfurimonas sp. | reverse complement strand
GGTTTCAACGGATAATAAAATCTTTACGATTGGTATTGAGAAGAGGTTTTAGGATGATTTTTATGCTTAAAAAATCAATCTATTTAATCTCGTTGGTAGCCTCTCAAGCCTCATGCTGGACATCTTTAGAACTCTCCTCTTTCTAAAAATGCCAAATATGTTATACTTCTTTAGACTAAATCAGATTAATAGCGGTATGGATATGCAAACTAAGTTCAATGAGTACCTTTTAACCCTCTTTGATAATAAAAGTAATGCTAAGAACTTCAAAAATGAATTGATAAAAAAAGTAAATGATTTGCTAAATATGCCTTTTAAATTTTGACAATCTATCTATTTTGAAGATGAGAACATAAGAGACTTAATTTTTAAAGGCTATACCATCGTTTATAAAATTGATGAACGCCAAGAAATTATTACAATCATCGGTATGAAAAAGTATCAAGATAGTTTATAGACACATTGATTTTTAGGGGTATAATTTTTCATTATAAGTAATCAAAGCCAAATAATCTTATGTCGTAAATAACAAATTATAGATACAAATTATTAAAATCATTGCTTATGGTTTCCTAAATGTAATCTTATTTCACTATAATAACTATCTAAAAAATACGAAGGTTCTTGTCATGCAAAAAAGAAGAAATGGATTTACTCTTATCGAGTTGATGATTGTTATTGTTATACTAGGATTACTTGCCGCTATGGTTATGCCTAGTTTAACTGGCAAAGGCGAAGAAGCCAAACGAAATCTTGTTTGCGTTCAAATGAAAAGCATATACAACGGTTCTCTTGATATGTTTAAAGTGAACAATAGCGTTTATCCCTCGACGGCTGAAGGTTTAGAGGCTTTAACAAAAAATCCTGATCCAGAGTTTTACACAAATTATTCAACGAGTGGATATTTTAAAGATTCAAAACTACCAAAAGATTCTTGGGGTAGCAACTTTATATACGTTAATGATGGTGGCTCTATTGAATTAATCTCTCTTGGAGCGGATAAGAAAGAGGGTGGAGAAAATGAAGCGGCGGACATCAAATTGAGCGATTGTAAATAAGGTTTGAAAAGAGGGGCTTTTACTTTACTAGAGTTGATGATAGTCGTGATGATTATGGGCGTTGTTTATTCTTTAGCCATAAATAATTTTTCTAAACTCAGCGATGATAGTATGAAGGTGACTTTACAAACGTTAAAAGAGTATCTTATCCACACTCCTCATGAAAAGAGCGCAAAACTCTTGTGTCTTGACGATTGCTCTTCATGCGACGTCTTCGTTGATGGAGTGAAGAGCTCAACGATTGAAGATTTTTTAGACGATGGCGTTGTTACTTATAGATACGAGTTCGCATATGGATTTGTCAGGGCTGAGCCGGAAGTTTACTTCAATAAAGACGACGTAGAAGAAAACGTATGCTTCTCTTACATGGTGGATGAAAATGGGATTGGTGATCAGGCGTTGGTGGAATACAAAGATAAATTTTATGATTACAGCTCCCACCTTAGTGAAACTCAAGTTTACAACTCTATTTCAGAAGCTAGAAACGCGAAGGATGATTTTGCCAAAGAAGTTACAAGATGATTTTTAAATACAAAGGAATCAATAGTGAGGGCAAAAATCTTAGCGATAAGGTAGAAGCGCTTACTTTAGCCGAAGCAAAAAGTAAATTAAAAGCTCAAAACATAATTTATAAAAGCATAAAAGAAGACTCTGCGTCTTTTTTCGACAACTTAGAGTTTAGTCGCAAGTACAAAATTTCCTCTAAAGAGTTGTCGTCTCTTTCTCGTGAACTCTCCATGTACATTCGTTCGGGCATTACCATAGTGTCGGCTCTTAAAATTATTCAATCGCATTACGAGAAAAATAAAAAAATAAAACTATTTTTGACAACGGTCAGTACTCATCTTGACGAGGGAAAAGATTTTTATACCGCTTTGGACATGCAAAGCGTGGTAATACTTCCAGAATTTTTTAAGCACTCGATTAAAGTAAGTGAAAACGGGGGCTTGCTTGACGAAGTTCTTATGGAGCTCTCGCGTTTTTTAAAAGAGCAAGATAGAATAAACAAAGAGATAAAATCCGCGTTCGCTTACCCATCCTTTATGATAATCATCTCGCTGCTCATGATATCTTTTATGCTCTCTTTCGTGGTTCCTCAAATAAC
>CALDOC010000123.1 GCA_937914675.1 uncultured Sulfurimonas sp. | reverse complement strand
CAAGACGAGATACCGCTCTCTCTTTTTTCCTTCAACTTGGGCATTGAAGCTGGTCAAATCTTATTTATTTTGTTGGCTAGCGTCGTTTTATACGTTATAAGAAAGTACCTAAAAAGACATGAAGAAGCGTCAAAAACGTATATAGCGTACGCCATTGGTTCAATCTCCTCGTATTGGCTGCTGGATAGAGTTCTATCTTTTTAAAGCCTTCATTTAGATATTAAGTGAATATCCACTAGAATACGCTCTTATAAAAATAGTTACTCTTAGTTGGGAGAAATAAATATGCAAAAATTGTTTGATGAAGTTGGATCGCTGGATAAACGATGTTATGAAGGCTTCGCTTTGACCGAAGACATATTGATGGAGCATGCCGCCGAGGGAATGGCTTCGTTTATAAAACAAAAGTTTACCAAAGATTCTAAAATATTGGTAGTTTGCGGGCGTGGAAACAATGGCGCCGACGGATTGACGTTGGCGCGTCTTTTATATAAAGATTACGACGTTAGCGTATTTCAAATGAGCGAACCAAGATCGCCTATGACGATCTTGCAGAAAAAAAGAGCGCAGGCGATAGGCGTAAAATTTACAATCGAGATTAATCATTGCGACGTTCTCGTCGACGCTCTGTTTGGAACGGGCTTCGATGGAGAGCTTGACGCCGAAGCGAAGTCCGTCATGCACGTCATAAACAAACGCGACGCTTATAAAATCGCATGCGACATACCCTCTGGCATGAAGCTAAATGGAGAATGTGACAAACACACGTTTGTGGCAGACGTCACTTTGACCATGGGCGCGCTCAAAAAATCTCTTTATAGCGACCACGCGAAAGAGTTTGTCGGGGAGATACAAGTTTTGAATCTGGGAGTGTCGCGCGACGTGTATGAAATCCCGTCTCCTTGGAATTTGCTTGATTTTGAGGACATGAAGTTGCCCCATCGCACAAAAAAGAACTCGCACAAGGGCGATTATGGGCACTTAGCCATAACATGCGGCGACAAATCCGGAGCGAGCGTCATGAGCGCGTCGAGCGCTCTTAGATTTGGAAGCGGTCTCGTCACCCTTGTTGGCTATGAAAATGAGCAAAATTTAAACATTCCGCATATATTGATGTACTCTCACACCATTCCTTTAAACGCGACGGCCATAGCGTGCGGAATGGGACTTGGAGTCGAGTTTAGCGATAAAGAACTTTTGGCGTTTTTAGACAACTCTCTTCCTCTCATAGCGGACGCGGACGTTTTTCACATGAAAATCATCTTAGACGTTTTACAAAGAGAAAACGTTGTGATAACCCCTCATCCTAAAGAGTTTATATCGCTTCTAAAATTAACGAACATAGCCGATATCACTATAGAAGAACTTCAAAACGATCGTTTTAAGTATAGTGAAAAGTTTTGTTCGTTGTTTCCAAACGTTACGCTCCTTTTAAAAGGAGCCAACGTAATCATTGGTCAGGAGAAGAAATTTTACGTCAATCCACATGGCAACCCGGCTTTGGCAAAAGGTGGAAGCGGCGACGTGTTGAGTGGTTTGATTGGCGCGCTTTTGGCTCAAGGATACACAGCGCTAGACGCGACGATAAGCGCTTCCTTGGCTCATACGAAATTGGCTCAAAATTACGCTGGTTCTGACTTCTCTCTTACGCCAGAGGATTTGATAGCGGGCATTGGCAATCTATAAGATTGCTTATGATATAAACAAAAACATAACTACAAATAGAGGAAAAACAGGTGGATAACATACTAAAAATTGGAAAATATGAATTAGGTTCTCGTCTAATCGTTGGAAGCGGAAAATACGTAGACTTTCAAACTACAAAAGAGGCGACTCTCGCAAGCGGAAGCGAACTTATCACCGTAGCGGTTCGTCGACTGAACATTACCGATCCAAGTAAAGAAAATCTTCGCGACACTTTTGCTGGAACGAACGTAAAGTTTTTACCAAACTCCGCTGGATGCGTAACCGCTGAAGAGGCGATTACCACTTTTAGACTGACGCGCGAAGCGACGGGAATTGATTTAATCAAACTGGAAGTTATCGGCGACACTACAAAAACTTTGTATCCCGACGTTTTAGAGACCATCAAAGCTTGTCAAGTACTCTCTAAAGAGGGTTTTACAATTATGGCGTACACTTCCGACGATCCGATTATGGCTAAGAGATTGGAAGACGCGGGGGCTCACGCGATTATGCCTCTCGCCGCTCCGATAGGAAGCGGTTTGGGCATTCAAAATCCTTACAACATAGTGTTCGTCCGTGAAGCGGTAAACCTTCCGATCATCGTTGACGCGGGAATTGGGTGCGCGAGCGACGCGGCGTACGCCATGGAACTTGGCGCCGATGGCGTTTTAACCAACACCGCCATCGCTCAAGCGCAAAATCCAATGATAATGGCTCAGGCTATGAAACATGCGGTACAAGCCGGTCGCATGAGCTACCTTGCGGGAAGAATTCCTAAAAAGCCCTATGCGACCGCTTCGAGTCCAGTGAACGGAATGATACAGTTTTGATGATTACTCAAGAACGGCTGCCGATGGTGGCGATGCCAAGCATGAACGACACGCATCTCGAAGACATAATCATCATCAACAAGCTTTCAAAGGCCATCGACGCAAAAGACGCGGGCGCCGTCTCTTTGATTTTGAAAGAGTTGATAGAACACACGGTGGTTCATTTTAGCGGCGAGGAGGAGATGATGAGAGAAAAAGCGTTTCCTCCCTATCCCGTGCACAAAGGCGAACATGATAGAGCCTTAAATGAGCTTCGAGTCGTGGCGAAAAACTTTCAAAGCGCTCAAAATATAGAGGCGGTGAAAGCGTACGTCGAAACTTTGACTCCATGGTTGATTCAACACATACAAACGCTCGACACGGTGACGGCCATGTTTCTCGTCAACGGCGTTTCTCCATGCTCGTCGGGAGCTTGTTAAGCCTCTAACTTGTCGGACAAATGGGTCATCAACAAAAGATGGCCCATTCCCTCAAAAAACTTTTCCACGCCCATCCCTTTCGCGTTTATGGCTTTTTGCAGAGCGGAGAGAAAAACCAATTTCGACTCGTCGGAAGCATGCATGTAGGAGTCTATGATACGCTCAAAACTAAGGGTGTGGATTTTCCCGTTGACGTTGAAGTCGACTTCGGAAGATATGTCGACGTTCTCATCTTCCAAGAGTTTTTTGCAGGCGTTTGAGACGTCGCTCATTATATGATTCCCATAAGCGATATGATGACTACGAACATGGCCACGGGAGTGACGTAGCGCAAGCTAAAATACCAAGCGTCAAACGCCCATCCGAGTTGTGGTCTCATGACCGACTCGACTCTTGATTTTTCCATGACGAAGCCCACGAAAATAGCCATCAGAAGGCCGCCGACGGGAAGCATGATGGCGGCGGTGACGTAATCCACCCAATCAAAAAAGTTTTTTCCACCCCAAGTGAGAGCCTCTTTGTATCCATCAACGTTGGAGAGCAGGGCGGCAACGCCGACGAGATAAAAAAAAAGACCCATATATATGGAAGATTTCAATCTACTCCAAGAAAACCTGTCTATAAAGTACTGAACCATTGGTTCAACTAGAGAAACGGCTGAAGTAAGTCCGGCAAACGCGAGCGCCAAGAAGAACAAAACCGCAAAAACATTGCCCAGAATTCCCATCTCGTAAAACGCGGCGGGCAAAGAGATGAAAACAAGTCCAGGACCTTGAGCCGGACCGGAACCATACTGATACAAAAAGGTAAACAGCATGAGACCCGCCACGATCGCTATGGAGGTGTCCAAAAAGACCACCCAGAAGGCGTTTTTGACAAGGTTGGAGTTCTTTTGCATTGACGCCGAGTAGGTCATGATGGCTCCCATGCCAAGCGAAAGGGTGAAAAAAGCGTGGCCGACGGCGACGACAAAAGCGTTTGAGTTGATTTTGGACCAGTCTGGATAAAACATAAACTCCACGGCTTGAGAAAAGGCGTCCAAAGTCGTCGCGTACAGAAACAATCCTCCAAGAATGAGCATCAGAGTTGGCATGAGGACAAAGTTCATCTTTTCAATGCCTCCTTTGACGCCCTTCGTCAAGACGTAAGTAATCCAGACAAACGCAATCGTGTGATAAAAGAGTTGCGTCAGCGCGTCGGTATGAAGCATCGCGTTAAAGATGACTTCCGCTTCTTGCACGTTTGATGGCAAGGAGGACAACGATGTCACTATGTAGTTGAATATCCAGCCAATCACGACGGAGTAAAATATCATGATGAAAAGACCGGCCAAACTTTGAAAACCAGCAAACTTCCAAAGATGTTTATGTCTGGGAGAGAGCTCCTCAAAAGACGTGACGGTGTCTCTTCTGCCTAAATATCCAATCAGCATTTCAGCTATCATAATGGAAAAACCTATGAGAAGAACCGTGAAGAGATAGATAAGCACAAAAGCGCCACCTCCATACTCTCCCGCTATGTAAGGAAACTTCCATATGTTTCCCAATCCAACGGCGCTTCCGGCCGCCGCCAAAATAAAGCCAACCCTACTGAATCTCGCTATTTTCATCTCTTTCCTCCTTCAATTTGGCTTATTATACAGAAAAATAGAAGTAAATAAAAGAATTTCGAAAATACTCTTGACATTTAATAAATTATTTACTATAATTCCGGCTCATTAATCAGCGCTTAGCGTTTGTTTTTTGTGTAGGTCGGGGTGTAGCTCAGTATGGTTAGAGTACCTGGTTTGGGACCAGG